>NZ_JBEOYO010000026.1:0-128201 GCF_040297125.1 Streptomyces sp. NPDC001868
TCGTACTGGGTGTACTCGGGCTTTCGGGCGGTGCGGCGAGAGTGCGTGCCGGGCGTCGCGCGGCAGGCGCCACTTTCGCAACAGGCCCTAGTCGTTCCATCGCCCCCGGCCGGGCTGTCGTTCTCCGAGCGTCGGGTCGGCCAGGACCGCGTCGGGATGGTCGGCGAGGTAGTCCCGTACCACCGAGGCGAAGCTCGGGTCGGGGGCCAGACCGAGCGCGGCGGCGCGCGTGTGGTCGAAGGCGGCGGGCCACGAGCCCACGAGGGCCTCGACGGCGGGGTCGGGTGCGACCGTCACCAGGTCGGCGACGGCGTCGCCGGCCACCTGCCGCAGCGTGGCCAGCATCTCGGCGACCGAGACGGTGAGCGCCGGAAGGTTGACCGGCAGCCCGCCGTCGAACCGGCCCCGCCCGGTGCCGCGCTCGGCCTCCGCGATGCGGAGGATCGCCTCGACCGTGCGCCGTGGCGAGGCCAGGGCCACCCGCAGGTCGGGACGTACGGGACAGATGGCGGGGAGGCCCGCGAGGGGCTCGCGGATGATGCCGGACAGGAAGCCGGAGGCGGCCGCGTTGGGCTTGCCGGGCCGCACCGACACGGTCATCAGACGGGCGACCCGTCCGTCGACGAAACCGCGCCGGGTGTAGTCCGCGATCAGGTGCTCGCAGACGAGTTTCTGGATCCCGTAACTGGACCGCGGCGTGGGCAGGGTCGACTCGCTGACGACCGGCGGGAGCGGGAGCGCCGGGTCGGAACCGTAGACCGCCACACTGCTGGAGAACACCAGTAGCGGCACCGGCCCGCCGGCGGCCGACTGCGCCCGGGCGGCTTCGAGGAGGGCGCGGGTGGTGTCCAGGTTGGCGCCCATCCCGAGGTCGAAGTCGGCCTCGCACTCGGCCGAGACGGCGGCGGCGAGATGGACCAGCACATCCACCGGCTCCGCGAACACCTCGTCGAGACGGTCGGTCAGGTCACCCCGTACGACCTCCACGAGCGGGTCGGACACCGCCCCCGCCCCGGACGGCACGATCCGGTCGGCGAGCACGAGGCGATCGATCGGCACCCCCCGGAACGTCCGCGTCGCGAGCAGCCTGTCACCGACCTGCCGCCCCAGAAACCCGAAGCCACCCGTGACGACGATCCTCATGCGGTGTCCCCTCCGCAACCGAGAAGGGGCCGTCCCGGATTGCTCCGAAACGGCCCCTTGTCCCGCGACTTACTCAAGTCGGGACGACAGGATTTGAACCTGCGACCCCTTGACCCCCAGTCAAGTGCGCTACCAAGCTGCGCCACGTCCCGTTCGCGCTGTTCACGGAGTTCATGTGAACACGCAGGTAAACCCTACCCTACGCGCCTGCGCCGTCCGGGTCGGGCAGGCCCCGCGTGGCCCCGGCGAGGTCGGCCCGCACCCGGGTGCGGATGTGCAGGATGAGCGCGGCCAGGTCGGCGCAGTAGACGGAGGGATTGCGGAAGCCGCTCCCGGGGGCATACCGATGGGCGAAGAGCCCGCCCCCGCAGACGGCGATCAGGGGGCAGCGTCCGCAGACGGGCCCGAGCCCCTCGGCGCCGGACTGCCGTTGACGGATCAGCGGCTGGTCGAGGACGTCGTCGAGGGAGTGGCGGAAGACATCGAGTCCTGTCTCCGGCGCCCCTTCGTAGGCGACCTTGAGGGAGTCGGACTGCTCGATGGAACCGTCGGTCTCGATCACGGCCAGTGTCGCCGGGGCCAGTCCGACGGACTCGGTGCGCATCGAGCCCCCGAGCACGCCCGCCATCAACTCCTCGAAGAGCCGGACGCCGGTCTCCCGTACGGGAGCGTCGTACCAACGGTCGAACACCTGCCGCAGCCAGTCCGCGTACGGCGTCTCCCCCGGGTGGGCCGTCGCACCGTGGGAGTCCACCGGCGGGGCGGCGGGTATCCGGTCGCGTCGGTCCGTGAGTCCGGGGGGCGGGGTGTCCCAAGTGCCGTGCGGCAGAAGGAGGTCGATGCGAGGGGGGCGTGAGGCGAGCAGCGCCTCGTACGTGTCGACGGGATCATTGGCCAGGTCGATCGTGCACAGGAGGCCCGCGTACAGGGGGCGGTGTTCGGCGGATCCCAGCCGGCCGAGTCCCTCCATCACCCGCGCGTGGCTCCCCTCGCCCTTCGGGAAGCGGCGGTGCCGGTCGTGGCCGGCCCGGGTGCCGTCGAGGCTGACGCTGACGCCCACCCGATGCCGGTGGAGCACGTCCAGGATGTCGGGGGTGAGCAGCACACCATTGGTCTGCGTCGAGAAACGGACCGGGACTCCCGCAGGTGCCAGTCCTCGCCCGAGAACCCCGAGCAGTTCCCCCAACCGCCCCGCCCCCAGCAACAGCGGCTCCCCACCGTGCAGCACGATCCGGACGTCGGGCAGACGATGTGTCACGGCGTGCTCGGCGATGCGCCGGGCCACCTGCTCGGCGACGGCCGGTTCCATGACTCGGGGTTTGGCGCGCCAGCTGGTGTCGGCGGAGTGGTAGACGTAGCAGTAGTCGCAGTCCAGGTTGCAGCGGCTGTGCACCTTGAGGACGAACTGCCGCAAGGACACGGGCGTCGACCGGACCGGCGAAGAGGTCACTCCATCGACGCTTCCGCTGCGTAGGTGAGCGAGGGAAGCGAGGACTCGAACTCGGCGACGTACGAAGGCTCCGGATGCGCGGCCTCCCAGGCGAGACGGCGCAGTACGTGACCGAGGGCGCTGTTCTCGGCGACGGTACCGGGGCGGTCCTCGGCGGGCCTGACCGGACCCGCGCTGGCAGGGGCGCGTCCCGCAGACACATCCGGCGAGGACAAGAAGGGTGACACCGCACTCCTAGGGGCCATGCTGACACGGGACGTCCGCCCGGCGGGTGACGCCCGTGGCGGTGAGCGGAGAATAGCAGCGAAGCAAAGGAAAACGGCAGGAAGCAACACAAAGCGCCGTAAAGAAGACCTCACCCTTCCGGATGGGACTCACCCTGCTCCCCGGGGCACGGAATCAGAAGGTGAAGGGTGGCTCGATGTCCGCGTCCAGTCGCACCCCGCTGTCCACCGCCTCGTAGGTCGGGTGGTCCACTCCCAAGGTCTGGGCGGCGAGTTGCAGGGCCCCACTGTAGTGCTCCTCCGACTCCTGAGTCACACCAGCCCCCGCGAGGTCGACCGCGAGGTTGGAACGCAGGGTGACGACGTCGTAGTGGTCGGCGCCCAGAGTCTCCAACACCCCGGCGAGCGCCTCGCGTTCGAGCGCGATGGCGGCATCCGTCTCGCCGGTGTCCACCAGGCAGTTGGCGTAGTTGATCATCGCGTCCAGGGTGTAGGGATGCCGTTCCCCGAGGGTGTCGGTCAGTGCCCGCAGGGCGCGTTCGGAGGTGGCGCGGGCGGCCGCCGCGTGGCCGCCGAGCCGCAGATAGATCGCCAGGTTGTTCTGGCATCCGAGCGTGTAGGGGTGCGATTCGCCCAGGGTCTGCCGCTGGCGGGTCAGGATGTGATCGGCGTGATCGCGGGCGCTGTCGACATCACCGAGGGCCGCGAGCACATTGGCCAGGTCGGCACGGGCGGCCAGGGTGTCCGGGTGGTCACGACCCCGGTCCTCCGCGTACATCAGATGGACGGACGCGACGAGTTCGCGGGCCTCCTCGTAGCGGCCGGACCGGCGCAGCGCCACCGCGTGGTTCCGCTGTGTGGACAGGGTCTGGGCGTGGCGTGGGCCGAGCCGTTCCCACAGCAGTTGGCAGGTCTCCTCCAGCAGTGCGAGGGCGGCCCGGAGGTCGCCGGTCTCGCGCAGGTCGCGGGCGTAGTTGGAGGCCGCGCTGAGGGTGTAGATGTCCGTGGGGCCCTTGAGGTCGAGCCGGTCGCGATAGACGCGCCGGTGGATCTCCAGTGCCGCGCGCCGGTCCCCGCACAGATACTCGGAGACACCGAGATTGCTGGCGTGCATGGACAGCCGCAGGTCGTCGGGCGGCCAGACCGCCTTGCTGGCCTGGTAAGTGGCGCGGTCCCACTCCCGGGCCTCGGCGTAACGGCCCAGGGCGTTGAGGTCGGCGGCCACGTTCGCGGCGGCGATCAGCGTACGACGGCGACCCGGACCCATGAGGGCGGCCAGCCGTCGGTGGACGTCCAGGTCGTTGCGCCAGGCCTCGCGCGAGGCGCCCTGCGAGCGCAGGATGTTGCCGAGCTGGGTGCGCAGGCTCAGCACCTGGATGTCGTCCGGGCCCAGGCGCTCGGTCCACTCGGCGAGGACGCGCTCTGCGGTGTCCCGCCCGGAGCCCAGCAGATTGCGGCGCCACAGACAGCGGACCGTGTCGATGATCCACTGCTGCACCCCGGGATCGTCGCTGCGTGCCGCCCGGCTGGGCCACAGATGGGGCAGCAGCTGCGCGTAGCGCGGCCAACTCTCGGGTGCGCCGGGGAACTTGGGGTTGCCCGCGGCCAGTACGGAGTGCACCACCGCACGCAGTTCCAGACGTCGTTCCACGGGCATCGAGTGGCGGATCTCGGCCTGCACCAGGCGGTGGACGACGACCGTGCCCTCCTCCTGGTCCGCCTGGGCCAGCCCGAACCGGTTGATCTCCTGGAAGACCTCGCTGATGGTCACCTCGTCCCGGGGTTCGTCCTCGCCGAGCGTGAGGGCGTCCATCAGGGAACGGGTGTAGAGCAGTTCCATGGGAATGGGATCGGCTCCGAAGAAGGAGCAGATCTCCAACAGGTCCGCTGCGGCAGGGCTGTTGGCTCTGATCTCCTCCAACGACACCAGCCAGCCCGCCATTTCCAGCGAGCGTTTCTCCGTGCGCTTGAGCAGCTCCGTCGCATGGGTGCGCAGCAGCTGCAGATAGCGGTCGACGGGCATGGCCGTGGCGCTCAGCCACACTGCGGCCTGGTGCACGGCGAGTGGGAGGTCGCCGAGTTCGTGGGCGATCTGCCGACTGCTGTCCGGGGCGAGGCCCGGGTTGTGCCGGCCGAGGAGGGCCACGCTCTCGGACCGGCTGAACACCTCGACCGGCAGGACGTCTCCGGCCTCTTCCCAGGTGCGGTCGCGGGAGGTGACGAGCACATGTCCGCCCCGGGAGGTCTCGGCGGGAAGCCACTCGGCGGTCTCCTCCGGTGAGCCGGCGCTGTCGAAGACGATCAGCCAGTTGCGGTACGGCGTCCCGCCGGCCAGGGCTCTGAGCACCCGTTGGGCGGTGAGCGCGGTGTCCTCCCCGTGCTCGATGCCGAGTTGTGGTGCGAGACGGGCCAACTCGGTGGCGATGACGGTGGGTTCGGCGGCCGGCACCCACCAGACCACGTCGTAGGAGCCACGGAAGCGATACGTGTACTCCAGTGCCGTCTGCGTCTTGCCGACCCCGCCGAGGCCCACGAGCACCTGAGGCCTGGAGGAGTCCTCCGCGGTGAGCCGGTCCCGCAGCTCGTGCAGCAACGCGTTCCGGCCGGTGAAACCGCCGTTCCTCGGTGGCAGCGACTCGACGGACGGGTTGGTGCCCGGATAGCGCGGGGGTTCGGCGGTCAGCGGGGCGGGCGCGCCACGTCCCGGGGTCGGCGCCGAGGGCGGCGGGCCGACGCTCTGCCGCAGCCGTCGTACCGCGTTCACCGCGGTGAGATGGGCGATGCTGGGGGCCGCGGCGAGGTCGAAGGGCGGTTCCAGGGCCCGTTCGCCGCCGTGGACACGGACGGCGATCAGCTCGGGCGCCAGCGCGCGTTCCCTGCCGGTCAGGGCCCGCCAGAGCGCGGCGGACTGCGGTACCTCGGCGTACTCCTCGGACAGCAGGGCGAGGACCCGGCCTTCCTCCGCCAGGGCGCGCACCACCTCCGGGGCTGTCTCGCCGGACCCGGTGGCCGTGATGTCGTGCAGGGTGACGCGGAAGCCTGCGGTTTCGAGATGCCAGGCCGCCCACTCCGCCCAGATCCGGTCCTCCGGCGCGTAGCTGACGAAGAGACAGGCGCTGATGGCCCGGCTCTTGTTCATGTACGCGGTGAGCAGCCGCTGCCGCTCCTCGTCGGGCAGCGGCACGCCCCGCCGGACCTCGCCGTCGGTGAGCCAGTCCGTGAGCCGCTCGCAGGCCTTGAGCACGGTGCCCTCCTGCAAGGGCCGGTCACCGACGGGCGCGACGATCTCCTCGTAGGCGTAGAACGTCTTGTACGGGATCTCCACGTCGCCCCAGTACCGTTCGACGCTGCCTTCCTCCAGCCAGGACAGATGGCCGCCGAAGACCTCGCGGGCGCGGTCGCGGCTGATCTCCAGGCGATCGCGCTCCGCGTCCTCGACGCGCATGGGCACCGGCAGCAGCCGTATCGGCCGGCGGGAGCCCTTCGTCACGGCGCGGGCCACGTGCGCGGAGCCGCGCATGTTCTGCACGTTGTAGACGAAGCCGAGGACGAGCGTGTCGGGGAGGAGCACCGTGCAGATGCCCGAGCTGTCGGTGACGCCGGTGCGGCTGTCGATCAGGACGTAGTCGTAGCGGGCGGCCATCTCCTCCCGCAGCTCCAGCAGGAACGATCCGCCGCCGAGCCGTTCGTAGAAGGCGTGCCAGTCGAAGGAGGTCACGGAGTCCGAGTAGGCGGCGTTCTGCCGACCTGCGGGCAGGAAGTCCAGCCGCCCGCCGCTCGCGAACCTGAGGTCGAGGCCGACGACGTACGGCGTGAGATCAAGTGTCCGGCGGAACCAGCCGTCGTCCTCGGGGACCTCCTCGCGGCCGGGCAGGAGCACCGCCTGCTGGTAGGCGCGCAGCAGGTCGATCAGCCCGTCGGTGTCGCGCAGTTCGGGGTCGGTGAGCAGTGGGTGGAAGTAGCTGTGCAGGCCCGGGGCCTCCAGGTCCCAGTCGACGGCCAGGACGCGTTTGCCCCGACTGGCCAGGATCCAGGCCACGTTGGCCAGGGCCATGGTGCGGCCGACGCCACCCTTGAACGAGTAGAAGGTGACGACCTGGCCTCGGCCGTCCGGCGCGCTGGAGGGGCTCATCCGGTCTCCTGGGCAGTCGTGGTCGGACGGGAGGACGGTTCGTCGGGCGGGTGGTTCCTGTCGTCGGGCGGGTGGTCAGAGCCGGGGCATCGACGGTGGCGGCGCGCCCGGCGGCAGCCGTCGGACATGGCCGCTGGCGGCGATCCGGTTCTGGGTCACGGTCACCGCGCGGGCCAGCATGTCGTCGAACTCGTGCTGGTCGACGGGGGCCCAGAACACCGGGTCATGGGGGTCGTTGCGGCGCATCCAGTTCCGTTCGAAGACCCTTCTGACCGCGTCCCACAGTGCCTGGTTGTCCGTGCCGGACTCCCGGTCGTGCTCGTGGCAGGGGACGAGGACCGCGGTCGTCGGGTGGTACAGCTCGTCGTATCTGAGGAGCGCGCCCCGGTACGGCGCCTCGGCCGCCGACCAGGCGTCCACGAGCAGGACACACGCCTGGTTGAGGTGGCGGGCCCGGTTGAGGTGCCGGATCAGCTGGGGGCTCACCGCCTCGACACTCGCGGTGTGTCCGTCACCGGTGATGACCCGCTTGGCCCGCTCCACCACGGTCGGGATCCGCGGTGGGCTGTAGGGCGCCCACATCCACGGCGCCTCCCCGTAGTACGCGGTGTGCGAACGGCCCACCGGGGGCTGCTCCTTGGTGCAGGCCGCGACGAATATCCGGACGTGGCCGGTGAGTTCCGGCGTCTCGTTGACCGGGAAGCAGCCCCGCACCTCGGAGAGGTCGAAGGCGGGAGGCTCGTCGATGGGCAGGTTGAAGGGGTCCGCCGCCATGCGCACCCGGCGGGCCACCTGCTCGACGACATGCCGGTACGCGGGCCCTCCCGGGTCCGACTGCATCAGCTGCAGCAGCCCGTGTCTGAGGTACTCCTCCCCCAGCCCCGGTTCGGTGTACTGCACGGCCCTGACCTCGGCGGGCATCCTGCGCTGCGGCACCGGTTCCCAGAGCACCGGGACCAGCGCCCGCGGCGGTACGGAGGTCATCTCCTGGTAGCGCCGCACCCGCGCGGCGAAGTGGGTCCACTCCTTGCCGCAGTACTCGCTGCGGAAGTACGCCGGCGAATAGAGCGCGACCATGGACCTACAGGAACCGACGGCACGGCTCAGTTCCAGCAGCCAGTCGTCGCCGAGCATGATGTTCACGACGTCACGGAAGGTGGGCTGCCGGGCCGATACCGAGCCCGGGAGGTCGAGGGCCTCCAGCAGGTCGTTGTAGAACCGCCCCACATACGCCGCCCGGTCGTCCTGCCTCGCGTAACTGAGAAAGAAGTACGGCTGTTCCAAGGCGCCCCCCAGCATGCCCCACCGCATCGACGGCATCGAAGGTCCTACCCTGCCGCCGCCGATCTCAGACATACGGACGACCACCGAG
Organism: Streptomyces sp. NPDC001868; assembly: GCF_040297125.1. Lineage (NCBI taxonomy): Bacteria > Bacillati > Actinomycetota > Actinomycetes > Kitasatosporales > Streptomycetaceae > Streptomyces > Streptomyces sp. NPDC001868. The sequence continues at coordinate 8,322 of NZ_JBEOYO010000026.1, forward strand.
TGAACACCCGGCTACCGGGACCGAGTTCGGGCCGAGGGACCGAGTTCGAGCGGCGGTCCCGAAGCGGCCGAGGCCCTGCGGGCGGGTTCGCCCGTGGGGCCCGGTCGTCCTTCTCCGTCTCCGCGATCCGCCCGAGTCAGGGGGTGGTCGGGGTCGAGCACCGCGGTGAGCCCCTCGTACGCTTCACGGCCCACCGTCACGGCCCACCGTCACGGCCCGCGGTGCTCGCCGTTCTCGGACAGGTCCGTCGCGTGGTTCAGCAGGCAGGTGAGGGTAGGGGTGGCGAGGGCTGTACTGCAGCGGGGTTCGGGGTCGGGACACAGAATGCGCTCCGGGCTATTCCGGGGGCGTAGGCGTGTCGTGTGTCCGGTACATCGCCTGGACGTCCAGCTCCAGTTGGATGGTCGGGCCGACGACCGCGATGCCGCGGGCGAGCATGGAGCGCCAGTTGAGGGTGTAGTCCTCGCGGTGGAGTTCGGACTTGGCGAGGGCGGCGCAGCGGAGCTCCTCGCCGTAGCCGCCGTTGACGGTGCCGAGGTAGGTGGTGTCCAGGGAGACCGAGCGGCTGACGCCGTGCATGGTGAGGCTGCCCTGGAGGGTCCACTTGCTGCCGCCGCGGTAGGCGAAGCGGGTGCTGGCGAAGTCGATGTACGGGAAGCGTTCGACGTCGAGGAAGTCGGCGGAACGCAGGTGTGTGTCACGGGTGTTGTTGCCGGTGGTGATGCTGGACGCGTCGATGCGCACATGGACGCGGGACTGCGTCATGTCCTGGGCGATCATGAGGCCGCCCTCGAAGCGTTCGAAGCGGCCGTGCACATGGGCCATCCCGACGTGCTTGGCGATGAAGCGGATCGCGGTGTGCGGTGGGTCGAAGAGCCAGGTGCCGGGGGGCGGGAGTTCGAGCCCCCTGGCCGACTGCAGCCACACCCGCTCCCGGGTGGCACCGGCGTCGGCGACGATCTCGACCGTCTCGCGGTGCGGTTCCAGGCCCTCGGCCATGATCAGCATGCTGTAGGTGCCCGGCGGCAGAACGGCCATGAACAGGCCGTACGGGTCCGTGGTGCCGCGTGCGGCGACGCGGTGGCTGCGCAGTTCCGTCACCGTGACATCGGCCGCGCCCATGGGTTGGTTCACGGGGTCCAGGACCTCGCGGAGGACGGCACCCGCGCCGTCCGGGACCGGGAGCGTGGTGCCCGCGGTGCCTCCGGAGGCACTCTTGAATCGCCGCCGGAGCAGTCCGAGGGGCATGGTGGTCACCTTTCGGTTCTTCGTCGTCTCGCGTCGTCGTTCGCGTCGGCCAGTGAGTCGTCAGGATCGGTCAGGGTCGGTCAGTGCGTCGGGCGGTGAGTCGGTCGGTGAGTCGGTCAGGGCCACACCGGAGGCCGGTCGCCCGCGTACGCCGCCCTCAGGATCTTCAGGGCGTCCGCCGCCGTGGTCGCGCGCGGGTTGGGGTACGCCTTCCCCGTCACCTCGTCTGCCGCCGCCGTCAAGTCGGCCTCAGCGAGGCCCAGTTGGGCCAGGGAGCGAGGCGCCCCCAGGCTGCCCGAGAGGTCCCACAGGGCCTGGGCGGGGGTGTCGGTGTCCAGGGCCCGGCCGAGGGCCGCCATGGCATCGGGGGCGGCCGGGGCGTTGTACGCGAGGGCGTACGGGAGGACGACCGTGTGGGTCTCGGCGTGAGGCAGGCCGAAGGTGCCGCCCAGGACGTGGCACAGCTTGTGGTGCAGGCCCATGGTGGTCGCGCCGAGCGCGGTGCCGCAGAGCCAGGCGCCGTAGAGGGCCCGGCCGCGCGCCTCCAGGTCCCCGGGGTCGGCCGCCACGTCGGGCAGCGCGCCCAGCATGGCCCGGGCACCCTCCTCCGCCGTCAGCGACACGAGCGGCGAGGCGTCCGGCGCGTACAGGGCCTCCGCGGCGTGGGCGACCGCGTTGATGCCGCTGGTCACGGAGAGGGGCACCGGGAGGGAGAGGGTCAGCTCGGGGTCGTAGACGACACTGCGCGGCAGGACCGAGGGGGCGCGGCCGGTGCGCTTGGTGCCGTGCTCGGTCAGGCCCCAGACCGGGGTCATCTCGGAGCCGGAGTAGGTCGACGGGACGGCGATCAACGGCAGTTCGGTGCGGAGCGCGATCGCCTTGCCCAGGCCGATCGCCGAGCCGCCGCCGACCGCCACGCAGCCGTCGGCGTCCGCGTCCCGTGCCGCCAGGACCGCCCGGTCGGCCACCTCCACCGGCACATGCTGCCGCGCCTGCGCGAACAGCCCGGCGCACGCGTCGCCGAGCGCGTCCGCGACCGCCCGGGCCGTCTCGGCTCCTCTCGGTCCGCACACCACCAACAGCCGTCGCAGGCCCAGCTGTTCGGCCTCCCCCGCCACCGCCGTCACCGACGCGCCGGGGCGCATGACGATCCGCATGGGCTGCGCCTCGTACACGAACTCCATTACGACCGCTCCGAGTTGTGAGCGTCAGCTGTGTCAAGGGTGCTGTCGTGGGCGTTGTCGAGGGTGTTGAGGACGAGGTCGAAGCGGGCGTGGCGGAACGGGTTCGGGATGCCGAACTCCTGCGCCAGGGACGGGTCGTCGGTCTCCGCGAAGTCCTGGACCAGGCTCTCCTTGACCGCGAAGACGGCGTCCGAGTCGAGGTGGTCGCTGCCGGCCACGAAGATATGGGTGGTGACCGGCGCGTGGTGCTCGGCCGAGGCGATGAAGTGGATGTGGGCCGGACGGTAGGGGTGCCGGGCCGTCGCCCGGAGGAGGTCGCCGACCGGGCCGTCCGTGGGGATGGGGTACGGGCTCGGCACACAGGTGCGGAACCAGAAGCGGCCCTCGCCGTCGGCCGTGAACAGTCCGCGACCGTTGCCCGCCGGCTGGACGTCGGGCTGCTGGACGTCGTAGTAGCCCTCGGCGTTCGCCTGCCAGACGTCGAGGACCGCGCCCGGCAGCGGAGTGCCGTCCTTCGACAGCACGCGCCCGCTGATGACGCACGGTTCGCCGCCGCCGACCAGGTCGATGTCCGCGCCGAGTTCCCGGACCGGCGACTCGGTCATGTGGAACGGGCCGAGGACCGTCGACTCCGTCACGCCGCCGCGCTCGTCGCTGTTGATCGTCTCGACGAGCATCGAGACGCCGAGGACGTCCGACAGGAGCACGAACTCCTGCCGGGTGTCCGTGCAGGTCTGCCCGGTCGCCGTGAGGAAGCCGATCGCCCGTTCCCACTCCGCCATCGTCGGCTCGGTCTCGCGGACGAAGGCGTGCAGATGGCGGGTGAGGGCGGCGAGCAGCTCGCGCAGGCGCGGGTCGGCCGTGCCGTCGAGACTGTCGACGACCGCCTCGGTCAGGTGGGTGGTGAATTCGGTGGCCATGTCCCTGTTCATGCCCCTATTCAAGTCCCTGTGCGTGCCCGAGGATCCGCCGCACCGCGTCGGTCAGCAAACGCTCGGCCTCCTCCGGTGACCCGGCCGCCGTCGCGTGACGGAAGGCGACGTACCCGTCCGGCCGTACGAGGAGGACTCCGGCGTCGGCCACCTCGCTGAGCCGCGCCCAGTCGCCGTACGGGTCCTCGTACTCCTGGCCGGGGCCGATGACGGCGGTGGCGATCTCCAGGTCCTGGGCGTCGGCGGCCCGGATCCAGTCGGCGCCGCCGATGCCGGTGAGCAGGGTGAAGCGGCCCCGGCCGACGGTGTCCAGCGTGGAGAGGGTGCGGGTGCCGGAGGTGATCCAGGCGTGCGGGAGCTTGGCGCCCGGGCGGGAGGTCGGCTGGTGGTACAGCTCGGGATCGCGGTCGAAGCCAGGGTCGGGCGTGCCGTCGGGGACGACGGCCTCCGATGTGTACCGCTGGTTGAGGTCGACGCCGTGCGCGTTGAACTCGTACACCTTGAACGCGATCGCCTCGCGCAGCGCGGCCCGCTGCTTCTCGGCGGCCTCGGTGGCGTTCTTGCGGGCGGCGATGTTGGCCCACAGCTGTTCGGGGGTCTGCGGGGAGAGCCCGTCGAGCGCCTCGAAGACGGGGGCGGTCTCGCCGATGGACTTGTTGGCGCGGGTGACGATCTGCCGGCCGATCGGGGCGCGTTCGGCGGTGTAGGTGTCGAGGAGCTTGGGCGAGGCGGTGCCGTCGAGGACGAGCTTGAGCTTCCAGGCCAGGTTGTAGGCGTCCTGGATGGAGGTGTTGGAGCCGAGGCCGTTGGACGGCGGGTGGCGGTGAGTGGCGTCGCCGGCGCAGAAGACCCGCCCGTCGGAGTACGTCTCCGCGTACATCTCGTTGACGGTCCAGGCCGAGGACGACTTGACGGTCACCGGGATCTCGTCGTCACCGACCAGCCTGCGGACGATCGACTCGGCGTACTCGGTGGTCAGGTCGGGGGCGCCGGCCGTGACGTCGTACCCCCAGACGATCATCCACTCGTTCCACGGCCGTACACAGCGGACCAGGCCCGCGCCGATGCCGCCGACGGTGGCGCCCGGGGCCAGCACCCAGTAGAGCGTGGACGGGCGGTGCGCGGTGTACTTCGTCAGGTCCATGTCGAAGACGATGTTGATGCTGCCGGCCACGCCCATCTGGCCGCCCATCGGCAGTCCGGCGTCCTCGGCGATCTGGGAGCGGCCGCCGTCGGCGCCGATGAGGTACTTGGCGCGGATCGTGTACTCGTCGCCGCGCAGCCGGTCCTCGACGGTGACCGTGACGCCGTCGTCGTCCTGGACGAAGGACTTGTAGACCGTACTGAAGCGCAGGTTGCTGCCGCGCGCGACGGCCGCGTCGACCAGCACGGGCTCCATGAGGTGCTGGGGCATGTCGCACATCCGGGTGGGGCTGGCCAGCTCGTGCGCGGCCTGGACGAGCGGGTCGTTGCCCCAGGAGCGGACCCGGCCCAGCTCCTCCCCCGCGAGGCTGGTGCAGAAGGTCGTGTCGCCCATCAGGTGCTGCGGGGTGGCCTTCGCGACGACCTCGTCCTCGACGCCGAGGTCGCGCAGTACCTCCATGGTGCGCTGGTTGGTGATGTGCGCGCGGGGCGTGTCGGCGAGACTCGCGTAACGGGTGACCACGATGTTCGGGACGCCGTACGTACTCAGGGCGAGCGCGGCGGAGGCGCCCGCCGGGCCGCTGCCCACGATCAGTACGTCGGTCACGACATCCGGCTCGACGGTGTGCACGGGAGACGCTCCAGGGATGAGAACAGGCACCGGCCGTTCAAGATCATGGACGGCTGGGCGGGAGCGTGGGTGTCTCAATAAGAGACAGTGCGTGCGGTTTGCCGGGCAGGGGCGGGGCGGGGGCGGGGTGTGTACGGGGTACGGGTACGGAGGTGGGGCCGTGTGCGTTCAACGCCACGGGTGGGGCGGGGCGTGCCGGGGGGCTAGTGCGGGGCAGGGTGTGCCGGAAGGCGTGTGCGGGGGCGTGTGCGGGGGCGTGTGCGGTGCGATGGGGCCCGCCGCCCGTCGCGTTCCGGGGTGGCTGTCGCCTCTTCCACCTCGCCGGGTACGGTGAGTGCCGTCGTGACCACCGCGGAACACCTCCCCGCCCACCCTGCCCTGGCGACGCTGCGCAGGGCCCGCGAGCTGTTCCTCGAAGGACGCCAACTGCCGGACGGTGTACCGGAGGAGATCGTCGCCGCCTGGCGGCGCGCCCGGTTCTTCGGCGTACGGCACGACGTGCCGGACTCCGCGACCGACGCGCCCCGCGAGTACGCCGGCGCACCCCGCAATGCCGTACGACCGGACGAGCCCGCCCTGTTGGCCGCGGCCCGGCCGGTGCTCGAACGGCTCGCCCCCGCCGTGGGCACCGGGCGGACGGCGCTGCTGCTGACCGACGAGCGGCTGCGGGTGCTGTGGGCGACCGGATGCGCGCCGGACGACCCCTGTTGCGAGGACCTCTCCGAGCAGGTGGTCGGCAACAACAGCGCGGCGGTCGCGGTGCGCACCCGCCGCCGGGCGGAGGTGCACGGACCGGAGCACTTCCTCGATCTGTGGCAGGACGTGTCCGCGGTGAGCGTGCCCGTGCTCGCGCCCGATACCGGGCGGACCCTCGGCACGGTGACCGTCACCTCCGGGCTCTGCGCCGAGTGCGCCCCGCACCCATGGTCGTCCCTCGCCGAGGCCGCGGCCGGTGCCGTCGAGACGGAGCTGCTGGCCCGGTCGCAGCCGGCCGAGCGGGTCCTGCTGGACGCCTATCTGCGGGCCGCGCGGGAGCCGGGGCGAGCGGTCGTCGCCCTCGACGGCCGCAACCGTCTGGTGAGCGAGGCCGCGGGGCGGCTGTTGTCACCGGAGGGGTTGGAGGCGCTGGAGCGGGGGGTGGTCGCGCTGGTGCGGGACGCGAATGGCGGGGAGAGGGCTGGGGGTGGGAGGCCTGGGGGTGGCCGCCTTTCGGGTGCGACGGCGCCGGATGCCATGGCCGAGGACGTGTCGGGGGTGATGGCGGAGCCTGGTGCCGAGGGGGCGCCCGTACCCGTACCCGTAGTCGTAGCCGTGGCCGAAGGCGTCACGGGTACGACCGGCCCCGATCCCGAGGCGGCGACCGAAGCGGTCCCAGGCTCGGCGGAGCCCGAGCGCACCCCCGAGCCGGACCCCGCAGCGGTGTCCGTGACCGACGCGGCCGACGCAACCGACCCGGCCAACCCGACTGACGCGGCCGACACAACCGCCCCGGCGGGAAACTCGTACCGTATCCGGCTGCCCGACGGTGTGCGGTGTTCCGCGGCGGTCGCCCCGGTGTCGCACCGGGGTGCGGTCATCGGTGCGGTGGCAGTGCTGGAGCCGCTGGGACGTGTGGCCCCCGAGCCGGTCGGGCGGGGTGTCGTGGCGTTGGCCGGGGACTCGGTGCCGTGGCGGCACGCGGTGGGCCGGGCCACGGAGTTGGCCAGGTCACGCGAGCCGCTGCTGCTCGTCGGCGAACGCGGCACCGGAAAGACCGCGCTCGCCCACGAACTGGCCCCCGAACTGCTGGTCGTGGACGCGGCGGAGGGCGAACCGGGCTCCCTGCTCGACGAGTTGGCGGCAGGCCACGCGCTGCTCATCCGCCATGTCGAACGGCTCACACAGCCCGACATCGCGACGCTCAACTCACTCCTCGAAACGCATCCGGGCACACCCCTGCTGGCCACCTACACGCCCGGAACACCGCCGGGCCCCTGCCTCCAACGGCTCCTGGACACCCTGGCCGCCCGCTCGGTCACCCTCCCCGCCCTGCGTGAACGGCCGGAGGACATCAAGGAGTTGCTGACGGCCCTGGCTCCGAAGCCAGCCCCCGGACAGCCCCCGCTCACCTGGACACTGGACGCCCTGCGCGCCCTGGAACAGCATCCGTGGCCCGGCAACGTCACCGAACTCGTCCATCTCGTAAGGGCGTTGGCCGAACAGCGGCGCGCGTCCGGGCCCGTCCGCCGCGCCGAACTGCCGGACGCCGTGCGCGAGGGCCCGGCCGCCCGGCGCCTCAGCCCCATGGAGCACGCCGAACGCTCCGCCATCCTGGAGGCCCTCCGCCGCAACGGGGGCAACAAGGCCCGCGCGGCGGCGTCCCTGGGCATCGCCCGTGCCACGCTGTACCGGAAGCTGCGGGGCTATCGGGCCTGACGGCCGGTCTCCCACCCGACGCGGACCCGCCCGACGCACACCCGACGCCCACCCGACGCGGACCCGCCCTGAGGTCCCCCGAAGGCCGACCGGCTGCCGACCGGCCGTTCGACCGACCGCCGACCGGAGGGCCGGTCGTGTGGCGATCATCAGACGGCCGCACGACCATGGGAGGGCCGGTTCACCCGTTCGGCCGGTTCGACGCACGTCCCACACAACCGCTCACCCGTTCGATACGTTCGACCTGCTCGACTCGTTCGACCTGTTCGGACCGTTCGGCCCGTTCGGCCCGTTCGTCAGGAAGGTGGTAGCCCGATGTGCCGGTGGCTCGCCTACTCGGGAACGCCCGTCCTGCTCGACACGATCCTCTACAGGCCGGCGCACTCCCTGATCGACCAGAGTCTGCACTCCCGGCTGGGCGTCGAGACCACCAACGGTGACGGGTTCGGCGTCGGCTGGTATTCGCCCGACCTGGAGACCCCCGCCGTCATCCGCGACATCGGCCCGGCCTGGAGCAACCGCAATCTGCGGGAGATCGCCGACCACGTCCGATCCCCGCTGTTCTTCGCCCACATCCGGGCCTCGACCGGTACGGCGGTGCAGCAGACCAACAGCCATCCGTTCCGCCACGGCCGCTGGATGTGGATGCACAACGGGGCGATCGCCGACTTCCATCTGATCCGGCGGGACCTCGCCCTGGCCGTCGACCCGGAGCTGTTCGCCAGTATCGAAGGCCAGACGGACTCCGAGCTGATGTTCTACCTGGCGCTCACGTTCGGACTGGAGGAGGACCCGCCGGGCGCCGTCGCGCGCATGGCCGGCCTGGTGGAACGTACGGGTCATGAGCACGGCGTGGAGTTCCCGCTGCAGATGACGGTCGCCGTGACGGACGGCCGGTCGCTGTGGGCCTTCCGCTACTCCAGCCAGAAGACGTCCCGCTCGCTGTTCTACAGCACCCGCGTGGAGACACTTCGCTCCCTCCACCCCGACCTGGCGTTCCTGCGGGAGGTCTCCGACGAGACCCGCCTCATCGTCTCCGAGCCCCTCGGTGACATGCCCGGCGCCTGGAACGAGGTCCCCGAGAGCAGCTACGGCGTCGTCCGGCCCGGAGCGGACGAGCTGCGTTCCTTCACGCCGCAGCCGGTGTGAGCGCACGCCGCGAGCACGACAAAGGGGCCGTCCCGGATTGCTCCGAAACAGCCCCTGAGCTGCGACTCTCTCAAGTCGGGACGACAGGATTTGAACCTGCGACCCCTTGACCCCCAGTCAAGTGCGCTACCAAGCTGCGCCACGTCCCGATGCGCTGTCCGCAGTGAACCGCGTGATCGCGCACTGAGAACTTTACCGTACGTCGGCCCCTGCCCCGCAGCCGGTGAGCGGCGGGGGACAATCGAGGCATGAGCGGGACAGCGGATGACGGGACGGCACGGGGACAGGGACGGGACCGGGACGAGGAGGGGCGGGCGCGGAGTGCGCGGCCCCGGGACGGGCTGGGGCGCCCGTTGCCGTACGGGGCGCCGGGGGTGGAGCGGCAGCCCGAGGGGGTTGTGCGGGATCCCGAGGCGACGGTCGTCGAGGCGCAGGCGCTGCTGGACGCGGGGAAGCCGTTCCACGCACACGAGGTCTTCGAGGACGCCTGGAAGTCCGGGCCGGACGAGGAGCGCGCGCTGTGGCGGGGGCTGGCCCAGCTCGCGGTGGGGCTCACGCATTCGGCGCGCGGGAACGTGAAGGGTGGGGCGATGTTGCTGCGGCGGGGGGCCGGTGCCGTGGAGGACTGGGGCGCCGGGAGTGGCCGGCCGCGGCCCTACGGGGTCGATCTGGCCGGGGTGGGGGTCTGGGCTCGGCGGTTGGCCGGGGTCGTGGAGGAGGAAGGGCATGCGGTGGACGCGGGGGCGTGGGCGCCGCGGTTGCGTGGCGACTAGGGCACCGGGGCACTGGGGTGAGCGGTGCGATGTCGGGTGCGGGTGCGTGGGGCTTCTCGCGCAGTTCCCCGCGCCCCTAAAAGCTTCAGGCCCCTGCGGGCCTGAAAGACCCCGGCCCCGCAAGCCTGAAAGGCGACGGGCCGGTGGGCGTGAAGGCGACGGGCCCGTGGGCCTGAAAAGCGGCCAGCCGGTGGGCCTGAAGGCGGCCGGCTGGCGGGCCGGAAAGGCGACGGTCCGGTAGGCCCGGCGACGGGGCCGCAGGCCTGAAGGCGATGGAGCTGCGGGTTGAAAAGCGACGGGGCTGCGGGTTGAAAAGCATGGGGCGCAGCCCCTGCTTTTCAGGGGCGCGGGGAACTGCGCGGCCCGCCCCCACCGGACCCGCACCCGCCGACGAACCGAACCCCCCACCCCGGAAGGCGCACCCAGCGCCGGCTCCGGCATGCACGGTCGGGGCACGGGTGTGATCGTGACCGTGTGACGATCACCCGTGACGCCGCCGCCCCGCCCGCCGCGCAGGCGCCCGTGCTGAGCAGGCGGCAGCGGAATGTCGTCTTCGTGACGATCATGCTGGGGATGCTGCTGGCGGCCCTCGACCAGACGATCGTGGGGACGGCGCTGCCGACGATCGTGTCGGATCTGGGCGGCGCGGAGCACATGTCGTGGGTCGTGACGGCGTACCTGCTGGCGGAGACGGTGTCCACGGCCCTGGTGGGGAAGTTCGGCGACCTGTTCGGCCGGAAGGTCGTCTTCCAGGTGTCCGCGGTCGTCTTCATCACGGGCTCGTTCCTGTGCGGCCTCGCCTCGAACATGACGCTGCTGATCGTGTGGCGGGGTCTGCAGGGTGTGGGCGCGGGCGGGCTCATGGTCACGGCGATGGCGTTGATCGCGGATGTGATCCCGCTGCGGGAGCGCGGGAAGTACCAGGGCGCGATCGGGGCGGTGTTCGGGGTGGCGACGGTGATCGGGCCGCTGCTCGGCGGGCTGTTCACCGACCATCTGACCTGGCGCTGGTGCTTCTACGTCAACGTGCCCATCGCGATCCTCGTGGTGGTGGCCGCCGCCCGCACGATCCCGGTGGTGAAGTCGGCGTCCAGGCCCGTCATCGACTATCTGGGCATCGGCTTCGTCGCGGCCGGCGCGAGCGCGCTGATCCTGGCGACGAGCTGGGGCGGGAACGAGTACGCGTGGGGGTCCGGTGTCATCATCGGGCTGTTCGTGGGCGGCGCGGTCGCGCTCGGGCTGTTCTGCTGGGCGGAGACGCGGGCGGCCGAACCGCTGCTGCCGATGCGGCTGTTCCGCAACCCGGTCTTCACGGTCTGCTCGGTGCTCAGCTTCATCGTCGGCTTCGCGATGCTCGGCGCGATGACGTATCTGCCGACCTATCTCCAGTACGTCGACGGCGACTCGGCCACCGTCTCCGGCGTCCGTACGCTCCCCATGGTCATCGGGCTGCTCATCGCCTCCGTGGCCAGCGGCAACGTGGTCAGCAGGACCGGGCACTACCGGACCTTCCCTATCGTGGGCGCGTTCGTCATGGGGGTGGGCCTGTTCCTGCTGTCCCTGATGAAACCGGGTACGAGCGTCTGGCTGGAGTCGCTGTACATGTTCGTGCTCGGCACCGGCATCGGGCTGTGCATGCAGGTGCTGACGATCGCGGTGCAGAACACCGTCGACTACGCCGACCTGGGCACCGCGACCTCGGGCGTCACCTTCTTCCGTACGCTGGGCAGCTCGTTCGGTACGGCCGTGTTCGGCACGATCTACGCCAACACGCTCGCTCCGAAGCTGTCCGCCGCCGTCGAGGAGGCGGCGCGTACGGGAGTGGCGGACCCGGCGGTGATCGCGCGGGCGTCGCAGAGTCCCGAGGGGCTGCACAGGCTGCCCGCGCGGGCCGCCGAGCCGATCGTCCGGGCGTACTCCGAGACGCTCCAGACCGTGTTCCTGTGGACCGTGCCGGTGGCGGCCGTCGGGTTCGTGGTGGGACTGTTCCTCAAGCAGGTGAAGCTGCGCGACAGCGCGCGGGCCGGCTCGTCGGACATGGGCGAGGGGTTCGCGAGGCCGCCCGCCGGGGACTCGCAGCGGCTGCTGGAGGCCGCCGTCGGGAAGATCATCGGCGGTACGGAGCTGGAGACCGCCCGCCGGATCGTCCTCGAATCCGACACCCGGCTGGACATCGCGGGCGCCTGGGCGGTGATGCAGGTCGAGCTGTTCACCCGGATGGTGGGGCACGCCAACCTGACACTGATCGCCGCCCGCCGCCACATGCCCCCGGAGGTCCTGGTGCCGGTTTTCGAGCGCATGATCGAGGAGGGCTTTCTCACCCGGGACGGCACCCTGTTCTCCCACACCGAGGCGGGGGTCCGTGAGGCCCGGGTCATCAGCGAGGCCTGGGGCGACTGGCTCCGGGGGCGGCTGGAGAAGGACTACGGCCGGCCCGTCGACGGGGATCTGCGGGCCGCCGTCGACACCATCGCCAAGCGCCTGCTGCGGGAGGACCTGTCCCATGGGCTGGCCACCGGGACACGGGAGTTGAGCGCGTCCGGGGCCTCAGCGCAGCAGTAGCTGCAGGCCGCCCACGATCGTGGCCGCGATCACCAGTTGCTCGAACAGCTTCTGGTTGATGCGGTTCACCGCCCACTTGCCGAGGAAGGCGCCCGGCACCACGAACAGGGCGAGTGCGGCGTCCAGCAGCAGGGAGTGGGCGTCGATGAGGCCGAGGCCCACGCTGAAGGGGACCTTGGAGACGTTGACGATGAGGAAGAAGATCGCCGACGTGCCGAGGAAGCCGAGTTTCCGGAAGCCCGCCGAGAGCAGATACATCGACATCACGGGGCCGCCGGCGTTGGCGACCATGGTGGTGAAGCCGCCGAGGACGCCGTACGAGCGGGCCTTGACCCGGCCGGCGCGGGTCGTGATCGCGTCGGGCTCGTCGTCCTTGTCGACCGTGCGGCGGCGCCAGATGGTGACGGCCGTCATCAGCAGCAGGATCGCGCCGATCGAGGTGCGGACGATCTGGTCGTCGGCCCAGACCAGGAACAGCGTGCCGAGGACGACGCCGGCGCCGACCGCGGGGAAGAGCTTCCACAGGGTGGGCCAGTGGGCGTGCCGGCGGTAGGTCAGGACGGCGAGGACGTCCCCGACGATGAGGATCGGCAGGAGGACGCCGGTCGAGGCGCGGGCCGGCAGGACCGCCGCGAAGATCGCGAGGCTGACCGTGTTGGCACCGCTGACGGCGGTCTTGGAGAAGCCGACGAGCAGGGCCGCGAAGGCGAGGGCCGCGAACTCGGCCGTGGACAGGTGCCAGAGTGTCATCGTGTTCATGCGGAGTCCGATGCTAGGCGCACCTATCGGCACGCGACAGGACCGTCTCGCCAGTTGGCCCTGGAGCGGCCCAGGGCGATCTCCGCTCAGACGTTCGGGCTTTCGCCCCGGACGGCCCATGGACCATCGTCCGACGGGCTGGCAAGATCCCCCGGGTACCTTCACCGACGTAGTTGGAGGAGTCATGGCCGACTCGCGTGAGCACAGCTTCGCCGGTACGCGGGGCGGTGTCACCGCACGGGAATGGCCGTGCGAGGGGGCGCGGTACGTCGTGCTCCTGGTGCACGGCTACGGGGAGCACATCGGCCGGTACGAGCATGTGGCCGACGCCCTGGTGCGGCACGGCGCGGCGGTGTTCGGCCCCGATCACATGGGGCACGGCAGGTCGGCGGGCGAGCGGGTGCTGATCGAGGACTTCGAGGCCGTGGTCACCGATGTGCACTCCGTGGAGGTGCTGGCGCGGGCCGCGTATCCGGGTCTGCCGGTGCTGTTGATCGGTCACTCCATGGGCGGTCTGATCGCCGCGCGGTACGCCCAGCGGTACGGCGCCGGGCTCGCCGGGGTCGTACTGTCCGGGCCGCTGATCGGGATCTGGGAGCCGCTGAGGGCGCTGCTCGCGCCGCCGGAGGTGCCCGACGTGCCGCTCGACCCGAAGCTGCTCTCGCGGGACATGGGGGTCGGTGCCCTGTACGCGAACGATCCGCTGGTGTGGCACGGCCCGTTCAAGCGGCCGACGCTGGAGGCCATCGACCGCGCCATGGAGGCAATCTCGAAGAACGGGTCCATCGGCGCGCTCCCTTTGCTGTGGCTGCACGGCGACGACGACCGGATCGTGCCGCTGCCCGGCAGCCGTACGGGCATCGAGGAGTTCCGCGGCACCGACTGGACCGAGCGCGTCTATCCGGGCGCCCGGCACGAGGTGTTCAACGAGACGAACAGGGGCGAAGTGCTGGCGGACGTCAAGGAGTTCGTGGACGAAGTCCTCGCGCGCTGACGCCCACCGCTTTCGGAAGGACGGGTTCCATCGGCGCGGGATGCCGCGTTTTCCCCGATCCGTCCTGGGCACCCGGGCCCGCATGGAGTGGTTGCTGAGAGCTGCCTGCGTGGGAGAGGACCCCGAACTGTTCTTTCCCGTGGGCACCACGGGACCGGCGCTCGACGACGTCGCCGCCGCCAAACGTGTCTGCGCCCGCTGCCCGGTGCGCCGCGAGTGCCTCGACTGGGCGCTCGGCAGCGGGCAGACGGCCGGCGTGTGGGGCGGCATGGGCGAGGACGAGCGCACCGACCTGCTCCGCAGGGCCGGGAGCGCCGACGCCGCCCGGCACGAAGCGTTCGCCGGCATGAAGCGATGAGGAGTACTACGCAATGACGATAGTGAGGAGCAGCCTCCCCGAGCCCGCCCGCCGGATCGTGGGCGACGCGCTGCAGGAGAGCCTGGTGGATCTGCTGGGGCTCTCGCTGATCGGGAAGCAGGCCCACTGGAACATCGTGGGACCGAGGTTCCGTTCGATCCACCTCCAGCTCGACGAGGTGGTGTCCACGGCGCGGGAGTTCGCCGATCAGGTCGCCGAACGCGCTGCGGCGCTCGGGATCGCCCCGGACGGCCGGCCGGAGACCGTGGCCGCGCGGTTCGCCCTGCAGGGCCCCAAGGAGGGCTGGCTGCGGGACACCGAGGTCGTACGGCTGCTGGTGGAGGCGCTGGAGACGGCGATCGGACGGCTGCGCGAGCGGATCGACGCCACGGAGCACGCCGACAAGGTCACCCAGGATCTGCTGATCTCGATCACCTATGAGCTGGAGAAGCAGCGATGGATGTTCGAGGCCGAGAACTGGCCGCGCGAGGACTGACCGTACGACCCGACCGCGACACGACCGTACGGAGGACGTTCGTGGTCAGCGCAGCAGCCAGCCCCCGTCCACGCTCAAGTTCACCGCGTTGACGGAGCGGTTGCCGAGGAGGAAGTCCACGGCGTCGGCCACGTCCCGCATGGTCGCGAGGCGTCCCGTCGGTGTCCTGTCGATCAGGGCGCCGAGGGGTTTGCCCGACCAGAAGGGGCTGTCGCCGACGACGCCCGGGTGGACGGCGTTGACCCGGACGGGGGCGAGTTCCGTGGCGAGGGTGTGGACCAGGCCGGTGACGCCCGCGTTGACCGTGGCGACGGTGGTCGCCCCGGGGTAGGGGCGTTCCTTGGCCTGGCCGCCGAGGACGACGATGGCGCTGTCGTCGTGCAGTCGCCCTCTTCGAGGAGGTACGAGTCGTCGGGCACGTCGAGGATCACGATGCCGGACAGGACGTGGAAGCTCTCCTCGTACGAGTGGACGTGGGCGCCGGCCCTGCCGTCGGGCCGTAGTTCGCAGATGCCGAAGCCGGTGTGTACGGCGCCGTCCGTCTCGCCGATGATCTCGCGCCGCCTGAACCCCCCGCTGTCGTATGGCGGTTGGGGGGCTTCGGCGGCCCGGCGTATCACATGGTGCGTCATGCGTCCGGCTTCCGCGCCGCCACGGCCGCCAGCAGCCGGTCGCGTGACTCCTCGACCAGGCGGCGGGCCCGGCCGGTGTCCGCGAGGAGCCTGCCGTCGCGCTTGTGGACCACACCGTCGACGATGACCGTCTCCACATTGGAGACGTCCGCGCTGAGGGTCACGGCCGCCGCCGCGTCGTGCACGGGCGCCATGTTGAGGGCGGTGGCGTCGAGGGCGACGATGTCGGCCCGCTTGCCGGGGGTGAGGGAGCCGGTACGGTCCTCCACACCGGCCACGTGAGCCCCGTTGAGCGTGGCGATCTCCAGCATCTGACGTGCCGTCAACATCGTTGCCGGGACAGGCAGGTTGGCCTGCCAACAGTCGGCGTTGACCCGGCCCCGTTCGGCACCGAAGGCGGCCCGGATCTGGGTGAACATGTCGCCGGGCACGGTGGTGACGACGTCGATGCTCAGGGACGGCCGCAGCCCGTGTTCGATCGCCTGCGACACGGGCGGCCAGCCGTGTCCCATCTGGGTCTCGACCTGGGCGGCGATGGACACCGTGCCTCCGCTGTCGGCCACCATGCGCCACTCCTCCTCACTGAGGTGACAGCAGTGGACGTAGGTCGTGTCGGGTCCGAGCAGGCCCAGTTCGCGCAGCTGCCTGACCATGCCGAAGCGTCCGGCCAGGCGGCCCATGGCGACGTGCACGGTGAGAGGGATGTCCAGCTCGCGGGCGAGTCCCCACTCCTGGGTGACCACGTCGTTCGTACAGAAGCCGGGGCCGCGCGTGGCGAGTCCCATGGTCAGCAGGCCGTCGTCGGAGGCGAAGTGTTCGGCGCGGATGCGGCGTACGTCGTCGCCGGGTACCGCGATCTTGCTGTCGAACCAGTAGTCGGCGAGGGAGGTGTTGGCGCTGCCGTACGCGTACTGGGCGCGGATGCCGGTCTCCCTCAGAGCCCGGATCGCGGCGTCCGGGTGCTCGGGCGTGTTGTTGATGTGCGACCAGTCGACGAGGGTGGTGATGCCCGCGTTGAGGCACTCCAGGGTGCCGGCCAGGTTGGCGGCGTACACGTCCTCGGGGGTGTAGACGGGCGCGAAGGTGTCGAGGACGTCGACGAAGTAGTCGTCGAGGGTGGCGTCGGGGGCGCAGCCGCGGATGGACGCCTCCCAGGTGTGGCGGTGGGTGTCGACGAAGCCGGGGATGACGATACGGCCGGTCATGTCGAGCACCTCGGCGTCCACGTCCGCGTCGATCTCGCGTGCGACCGCCGTGATCGTGCCGTCCTCAATGAGGACGTCGCCCTCGGGCAGGTCACCGATGGCCGGATCCATCGAGACGACATGGCCCGAGCGCAGGAGCATCCGTTTGGTCATCGCCGTTCCTCCCAGAGGTGGGTCCGTATGAAAACTGACGGGGAGTCAGTATGCGGTGAGGTCGCGGACCGTCCTCATGACCCGGCCGACGGTCGGGACGACCCGTTCCTCCAGAGTGTCGGCGAACGGCAGGGGCACGCACTCCCCCGCCACCCGCCGGATCGGCGCGTCCAGCAGGCCGAAGCCCTCGTCGGCGACGACCGACACGAGGGTGGCGCCCCAGCCGCCCTGGTACGGGTTCTCCTCGACGGTCACCAGGCGTGAGGTCCGCACGAGTGAGCCGAGCACGGTGGCGGTGTCCAGCGGGATCAGGCCGCGCAGGTCGATCACCTCGGTGTCGATGCCCTCCTCGGCCAGGCGCCGGGCGGCTTCGAGGGCCACGGGGACCATGGCGGCGAGCGCGACGAGGGTGAGGTCGTCGCCCGCGCGGACGACCCGGGCGCGGCCCAGCTCGACCACGTGGTCCGGGGGCGGGGGCGGACCCTTGGTGGCGAGCAGGGCCTTGTGCTCGAAGAAGACCACCGGGTCGTCACTGCGGACGGCGGCGGCCATCATGCCGATCACGTCGGCGGGTGTCGACGGCGCCGCGATCTTCAGGCCGGGGATGGTGAGGGCCCAGTTCTCGGTGGACTGGGAGTGCTGGGCGCCGAAGCCGAGGCCGCCGCCGTTGGCGGTGCGGACGACGAGCGGGACGGTGATCTGACCGCCCGTCATATAGCGGACCTTGGGTATCTCGTTGGCGAGGTAGTCCCAGCAACAGGCCAGGAAGTCGGAGAACATGATCTCGGCGACGGGGCGGATCCCGGTCATCGCGGCGCCCATCGCCGCGCCTACGATGGCCTGTTCGGAGATGGGTGTGTCCCACACCCGCTCCGGCCCGAACTCCTTCAGCAGCCCCACGGTCGTCTTGAACACTCCCCCGGCCTCGGCGATGTCCTCGCCCAGGCACACCACGGTCGGATCGCGCCGCATCTCCCGGGCCAGCCCCTCGGCGACCGCCTCGCGGTAGGTGATCACGTCCTCCATACGGCACCTCCGTCGGCCCATACGTCGGTGAGCGCCTCGGCGGGGTCGGGGCCGGGCGCGTTCCTGGCCGCCTCGACGGCCTCGGTCACCGTCCGTTCGACGCGCGCGTCCACGTCGAGGGTCGACTCGCCGAGGGCGGCGAGCCGGGCCCGGGCCAGGTCGAGCGGGTCGTGCTTCAGCCAGTGCTCGACCTCGTCGGCCGGGCGGTAGGTCGCCGGGTCGGCCCGGCTGTGCCCGTAGTGCCGGTACGTCCGCGCCTCCAGCAGTCCGGGCCCGTCTCCCGCCCGGGCCCGGTCCGCGAGCCGGGCCACCGCCCTCCGTACGAGCACCACGTCGTTGCCGTCGACGACCTCGCCGTCGATGCCGTACGCCGGTGCCCGGTCGGCGGCGGGCCGGGGTACGGCGGTGACGTCGGCGATGGGCGTGTACTCCATGTAGAGGTTGTTCTCGCAGACGAACAGCACCGGCAGCTTCCATACGGCGGCCAGGTTGAGCGCCTCGTGGAAGGCGCCGATGTTGGTGGCGCCGTCGCCGAAGAACGCCACCGCGAGCTGCTCGGTGCCGCGCAGCCGGGCGGACCAGGAGGCGCCGACCGCCATGGGGAGGTGGGCGCCGACGATGGCGTACGAGCCGAGCATGCCGACCGAGGCCTTGGTGAGGTGCATCGAGCCGCCCTTGGCCCGGCACAACCCCGTGGCCCTGCTCATGAGTTCGGCCAGGCACTCCTCGGGGGTCGCGCCCCGGGCGAGGGCGTGGTGGTGGCCGCGGTAGGTGGCGAACACGTAGTCGTCGGGGCGGAGCGCGGCGCTCGCGCCCACGGCGATGGCCTCGTGGCCGGCGGCGAGGTGGGTGGTGCCCTTGACGAGGCCGGAGAGGAACAGGTCCTGGGCGGCCTTCTCGGTGCGGCGGATGAGGGCCATCCGCGCGTAGAGGGCGAGGAGTTCGCCCGGGTCCATGGTGTCGTCGGCGTCCGCGCCGGCCCCGGTGCCCTTCGTGACCCGTGGGTCCGCCACGTCCTCCAGGTCGTCGGCCATCATCTGCCCCCGTTCGGGCGGGTGTTGAGGTGGGACTGGGCCTCGCGGCGGGAGTTCAGGGGGCCGTCGACCGTCCAGTATCTGCGGCCGGCGACGAGGAGTTCCTCGGCGGGGAACTTGGTGATGACCTCGCAGCCGTCGGCGGTGACGACGACCTCTTCCTCGATGCGCGCGGCGGACCAGCCGTCGGCGGCCGGCCAGTAGGTCTCCAGGGCGAACACCATGCCCTCTTCGAGGACTTCGGGGTGGTCGAGGGAGACGAGCCGGCTGAAGATGGGCTTCTCCCAGATCGACAGGCCCACGCCGTGGCCGTACTGGAGGGCGAAGGCGGCCGTCTCGTCGGGGAAGCCGAACTCCTCGGCGCGGGGCCACACTTGGACGATGTCGGCGGTAGTCGCACCGGGGCGGACGAGGGCGATGGCCGCGTCCATGTACTCACGACAGCGGACATAGGCGTCGCGCTGGGCGGACGAGGCGCTGCCGACGGCGAACGTGCGGTAGTAGCAGGTGCGGTAGCCGAGGTGGCTGTGCAGGATGTCGAAGAAGGCGGGGTCGCCGGGGCGGATCAGGCGATCGCTGAAGACGTGCGGGTGGGGTGAACAGCGTTCCCCCGAGATGGCGTTGACGCCCTCGACGTACTCGCTGCCCAGGTCGTAGAGGACCTTGCTGACGAGTCCCACGCATTCGTTCTCGCGCACGCCCGGGCGGAGGAAGCCGTACAACTCCTCGTACGCCGCGTCGACCATCGAGCAGGCCTGGGTGAGGAGGGAGATCTCGTCGCGGGTCTTGGTGCGGCGGGCGGCAAGGAAGACCTGCTGGCCGTCGACGACGTCGATACCCTCGGCGCGCAGGGCGGCCAGGATCGGCATCTCGACGATGTCGACGCCCAACGGCTCGTTCGCCAGGCCGTGTTCGCGGAGTTCGGCGGCGATCTTGGCGGCCACGTCGGCGTCGATTCCGGCGTCCGGGTGGAAGGCGCCCCGGAGGGTGGAGATGCCCGCGCGGGCGCCGGTCGGCGGGTGGTCGGGGCCCTTCTTGCCGTCGCTGTGGTCGAGCCACGGGTTGTGGAGCTGGTGGTGGCGGGCGGCCGAGCCGAAGTCCCAGACGATCGGTTCGCCGCCGCGTACGAGGAGGGCGAAGCGGATCAGTTTGTCCATGGCCCACGTGCCGATGTGGGTGGCGGACATATAGCGGATGTTGGCGAAGTCGAAGGTGAGGACGGCGCCGAGGGAGGAGCCGTTCAGCGCGGTGTGCAGGCGGGCCAGGCGCTCCCTGCGGAGCCGGTCCAGGTCGACGCGCTCTTCCCAGTCGACGGCGTTGGGCCCGAATGTGCGGATCGCCACGGCGACCACCCCCATCACTCCGGAGTGAACGACCGTGCGCGGCGGGTGTCAAGTGGTACTGAACACGAACCAGACACCGACGGCCGGCTCGTCGCCGTCGTTGCGGTAACGGTGCGGGGTCGCCGACTCGAAGCAGACCGCGTCCCCGGGGCGCAGGGTGAACTCCTCGAAGCCGAGGGTCAGGACGAGTTCGCCCGAGGTGAGACAGCCGTACTCGGTGCCCGTGTGCCGCATGAGGCCGCCGGAGCCGGATGAGGAGCCGCCGGGACGGTAGGTGACGAGCAGGAAGTCGACGTCCGTGCCCGGAACATGGCCGAGGC
The DNA here is from genome assembly GCF_040297125.1 of Streptomyces sp. NPDC001868. NCBI lineage: Bacteria > Bacillati > Actinomycetota > Actinomycetes > Kitasatosporales > Streptomycetaceae > Streptomyces > Streptomyces sp. NPDC001868. The sequence goes on from NZ_JBEOYO010000026.1 coordinate 28,679, forward strand.
GTTCCCATACGACGCCGGAGTCCAGCTCCAGTCGTTCGCGGTCCGCCGGGCTGATCAGGGGGCCGAGGCGGCGGGTGTGGTCGGCGGCGAAGGTGGCGAGGGCGTGGGGGACGGTGGTGGGGGGCGGTGGTGCTGGGGCCGGGGTTGCGGGGGGCTTTCCGGTTCCGCCGCGCTCGTCGCTGTCGCGATCGCCAACGCCGTCGCCGCCGTCGCCGTCGCCGTCGAAGAGGGACTCGACCGAGATCGACAGGGCCGTGGTGATGGCGTACAGCGTGCTGACCGAGGGTTGGCTCTTGCCCGTCTCGATCTGGGAGACCAGGCTGGGCGAGACGCCGACCTCTCGGGCGAGGGCGCGCAGGCTCATGCCTCGTGCCAGGCGGGCCTGGCGGATGCGGGCCCCTACGGGTGGCGCGGGGGCGGGGGACACGGGGCTCCCTTCCGGGGGCGGCCTGTGCAGCACTGTTGAACAGAAGGTACCCGGTGCGGGGGCTGGGCGGAGGTCTGTTGTCGCTCACCGGCGCTCACCGGGCGCCGCCGCGCCCACCCGTGCCGCCCCAGCGGCACGATTGCCCGCGGTTGGGGGGAGGCGGCTGGGTGGGTGCCGTCGCGGCGGCACGGTTGCCGGCAGGGGGGACGACCGGGTGGGCGCCACCCCCAGCCGCACGACTGCCCGCGGTTGGGAGGGCGGCTCGGTGGGCCCCGCCGCAGCGACACGGTTGCCCGCAGGGGTCGACCGGGAGGGCGCCCCCAGCCGCACGACTGCCTGCCGTTGGGAGGGCGGCTCGGTGGGCCCCGTCGCAGCGGCAGGGTTGCCCGCCGGGGGACGACCGGGAGGGCGCCGGCCCCAGCCGCACGGCCGCCCTCGGTGGGGGCGGCCGCAGGTGGGGCGGGGCGCTGTTTGTGGCTACGTCGGGGTGTCCAGGTCCAGGTCCAGGTGGTGGCGGAGGGTTGGGCCCTTGTAGTCCGTGCGGAAGACGCCCTGTTCCTGGAGGAGGGGGACGACCTTGTCGGCGAAGGGGTCGAGGCCGGTGGGGGTGATGTGGGGGACGAGGATGAAGCCGTCGGCGGCGTCGGACTGGACGTAGTCGTTGATGGTGCGGGCGACCGTCTCCGGGGAGCCGATGAAGTTCTGGCGGTTGCCGGTCTCGATGACGAGGTCGCGGATGGACCAGTTGTTGGCGGCGGCGAGCTCCCGCCATTCGCGGGCGGTTGCCAACGGGTCGCGGTACATGCGGACTTGGGCGCGGCCCTTGGAGATGTGGGTGTCGCTGACGTCCGGGTCGATGTCGGGGAGCGGGCCGTCGGGGTCGTAGGAGGACAGGTCCCGGTTCCAGACGAACTCCAGGTGCTTGAGGGCGGTGGCGCCGCTGACCTGGAGGCGGCGTACCTGCTTGGCGAGCTCCTCCGCCTCGGCGTCGGTGTCACCAAGGACGAACGTCGCGGCGGGCAGGATGAGCAGCTGGTCGTGGCGGCGGCCGTAGCGGGCGAGGCGGTTCTTGACGTCCGTGTAGAACGCCCGGCCCGTGTCCAGGCTCGCGTACCGGCTGAAGATGGCGTCGGCGCTCGACGCGGCGAACTCACGGCCCTCGTCGGAGTCGCCCGCCTGGAAGATCACCGGGCGGCCCTGCGGTGAGCGCGGCACGTTGAACCGGCCCTCGATGTCGAAGTGCTGCCCGGAGTGGACGAAGGCGCCGGCCTTGGCGTCCCGCAGGAAGACGCCCGTCTCCTGGTCGGCGACGATCTCGTCCCCGACCCAGGAGTCGAAGAGTTCGTTCGCCGTGGCCAGGAACTCCTTGGCCCGGGAGTAGCGCTCCTCCTGCGGCAGGAAGCCGCCCCGGCGGAAGTTCTCGCCGGTGAAGGCGTCCCACGAGGTGACGACGTTCCACGCGGCGCGCCCGCCGGAGAGATGGTCGAGGCTCGCGAACTGGCGGGCCACCTCGTACGGCTCGTTGAAGGTGGAGTTGATGGTGCCGGTCAGGCCGAGGTGTTCGGTGACGGCGGCGAGCGCGGAGAGCACGGTGAAGGTGTCGGGGCGGCCGACGACGTCCAAGTCGTAGATATTTCCGCCCTGTTCACGCAGCCGCAGGCCCTCCGCGAGGAACAGGAAGTCGAACTTGGCGCGTTCGGCGGTCCGCGCGAAGTGCGCGAAGGAGCTGAACTCGATGTGGCTGCCGGCCTTCGGGTCGCTCCAGACGGTGGTGTTGTTGACGCCGGGGAAGTGGGCGGCCAGGTGGATCTGCTTCAGAGGCTTGTTCGAGGGCCGGCTGAAGGGCTGGTTCAGGGGCTTGGTCATGGGGTGTCCTCTCCCGCCCGCTCAGGCGGCGGCGTAGCGGTTGGCGGGGCGGGCCAGGCCCAGCAGTCCGCGCAGGGTGTCGGCCTCGTAGGCGTGGCGGAAGGCGTCGCGGCGCTGGAGTTCGGGGACCAGGCCTCGGGTGATCGCCGGGAGGTCGTGGCCCACCACGGCGGGCCGCAGCCGGAAGCCCGACAGCCCGGCCGACGCCAACTCCTGGAGCAGGTCGGCGAGTTGGGCGGGCGTACCGGTGAAGATCCGGGCGTCGCTCGTGTACGGCTCCCCCGCGAGCGTGTCCAGGCGTTCCCGGCGGGCCGCCGCCTCGGCCGGGTCGTCGTCGAGGATGACCACCAGGTCGCCGAAGATGTGCAGCGGCTCGTCGGCACGCCCGGCGGCCCGCTGCTCCGCGCGGATCTCGGCGACGATCGCTCGGGCCTGGTCGGTGTCGTGCGGTGTGACATAGCCGATGTCCGCCTGGCGGGCCACCAGCCGGTACGGGACGGTGTCATGGGCGAGGGCGCTGACCACGGGCTGGCCCTGCGGCGGGCGGGGGGTGATGGAGGGGCCCTTGACGCTGAAGTGGCGGCCCTCGAAGTCGATGTAGTGCAGCTTGTCGCGGTCGACGAACCGGCCGGTGGCCACGTCCCGGATCTCGGCGTCGTCCTCCCAGCTGTCCCAGAGGCGGCGCACCACCTCGACGTAGTCGGCGGCCTCGTCGAACAGCTCGGTCACCAACTCCCGGGTGTCCGGGCTGTCGTAGGCCTCGATACGCGGGATCGTACGGCGGCCGAAGTGGGCGGCCTCGTTCGGCCGGGCGGTGATCTGCACCCGGAGGCCGACGCGTCCGGTGCTGACGTAGTCGAGGGTGGCGATCGCCTTGGAGATGTGGAAGGGCTCGGTGTGGGTGGCCACGACCGTCGGCACGATGCCTATGTGCCGGGTGAGGGGGGCGATCCGGGCCGCGACGAGGACGGCGTCCAGTCGGCCGCGGACCTGGTCGGTGCGCTCGTCCGGGTCCAGGAAGTGCGAGGACTGCGGGCCGAGGCCGTCCTCGATGGTCACGAAGTCCAGGAGTCCGCGCTCGGCCTCGGCGACGAGGTCGGCCCAGTATCCGGCGGTGAACACCTCACGGGGGCGGGCGACCGGATCGCGCCAGGAGGCGGGGTGCCATCCGGTGCCGTCGAGGGCTACGGCGAGGTGGAGCGCGGAGGAGGAGTTCGGGGAAGCGGGCGAGGGGGAAGCGGCGGATGGGGACACGGGTGGGTGCCTTCCTGGAGGGGCGTACGGCATCCGTCACCGGCCCGGACACTGCACGGGCCACGGGACGAGAGACGCGGGACACGGGACACGGGACACGGGACAACAGCGGCTGAACGAACGGGTCAGGAGCGACAGAGCGCGCCGGCCACCCGCTGGAGGTCGATGTGGGGCCGGGAGTGGAGGTAGACGGCGCGCGGCGCACGGGGCACGGTCGTCGCCTCCTTCGTCCGGGCGCGCGGCGGCGCCTCACGGATCTCGTCGTGCGTCACAACACCGTGGCCTCACCGGGTGTTCCCGGACTGCGGACCGCCAGGATGGTGGAGCGGCGGCGCAGGGTGAAGCCGAGGGATTCGTAGAGGCGGATGGCGGGGACGTTGTTTGCGGCGGCGTGCAGGAAGGGTGTCTCGTCGCGTTCGCGGATGCCCGCGGCGACGGCGCGGACCAGCCGGGTGGCGAGGCCCCGGCCGCGGTACTCCGGGTCGGTGCAGACCGCGCTGATCTCGGTCCAGCCGGGCGGGTGGATCCGCTCCCCCGCCATGGCGACGAGCCGTCCCCGGTCCCGGATGCCGAGATAGGTGCCCAGTTCGATGGTCCGCTTTAGGAAGGGGCCCGGCTCGGTGCGGGCGACGAGGTCCAGGATCTCGGGGACGTCGTCGAGGCCGAGCGGCACCGCTTCGGGGGCGGGCTCGGCCCGGAGGCCCGTGTCCACCAGTTGGACGCCCTGTCCGCCACCGATCACCTCCCAGCCGTCGGGGACCCGGTCGACCGGCTTGACCCGGACGACGGCCCCCGCACCGACGAGCGTGTGCAGGTCGGCCCAGGCCGCCGGGTCCCCCGGGTCGGCGAGGGCGGCGAAGGCGTAGACGTCGGTCGGGTAGCGGGCGGCCTTGCCGAACCGTTCGGCGAAGCGGGCGTGCGGGCCGTCGAGGGAGGTCCAGACGGCGTTGTCGAGGACCGATGTGTCCGGTGCGAACGGGGCTCCGCCCCCGTGGAGGTCGGTCTGATGGGCCACGGGTACGGAGTCCTCTCCTCATTCAACGGGCATGTCGTGCGGTCGGGTTGACGGGTGCTCAGATGTTCAGGAGTTGGTGAGCGGCAGGCCCGGCGGGTTGACCTCGGACTTCTCCACGGACTCGTTGGAGAGGTTCCACGCCTTCAGCCACTCGGCGTACTGACCGTTGTCGATCAGGTGGTTGATGGCTTCGGCGAGGGGCTCGGCGAGGCCGCTGTCCTTCTTCGCGGTCGCGGCGATCAGGCCCTGGAGGGTCTCACCGGCGCCGGAGAACTGGCCCGCGATACGGGTCGCCTGGGGCGTGCCCGCGGTCTTGGCCGCGTGGTAGGCGAGGTTGGGGCTGGGGCCGAAGTAGGCGTCGATCTTGCCGCTGCTCAGCGCCAGGTAGATGCTGTTGCTCTCCTGGAAGTACTTGACGGTGAGGGGCTTCTTGCCCTCCTTGGCGAGCTTGGCCTTCCACTCCAGGAGGATCTTCTCCTGGTTGGTGCCGTTGCCGACGGAGACCGTCTTGCCCGCGAGGTTCTCGTAGTTCCCGTCGAAGTTCCAGGCGTTGTCCTTCTTCGTCTCGAAGGCCAGGTCGTCCTTGCGGTAGGAGGCGAACTCGTACTTCTGCTTGCGCTCCTCGGTGTCGGTGATGTTGGAGAAGCCGACGTCGACCTTGCCGCTGTCGATCCCGATGAACAGGTTCTCCCAGGTCGACTGGCGAACCTCGGGCTTGAGACCGAGGACGGCGGCCACGAGTCTGGCGAGGTCGGGCTCGGAGCCGGTCACGGTCTTCTGGTCGCTGCCGATGAAGCCGAGCGGCGGGCTGCCGGAGGGCAGCGTGCCCGATCCGACCACCAGTGTGCCGCGCTTCTTGATCGCGTCGGGCAGCTTGGCGCTGATGGACTTCACCTCGGAGACCTTGATCTCGGTCTCCTTGGCGGCGCCGTTGGCGAGTTGTCCGACGGTGACCGTGCCGGCGGCGTCGGTCTTGGTGGCGGCCTCGGTGTCGCCCCCGCAGGCGGCGAGCCCGGTGGCGAGGGTGGCGACGGCGGTCGCCGCGGTGATGCCGCGCAGCAGGCTGCGCCGGGAGAACCGGGTGTGCGTGGGCATGGCTGTCTGTCCTTGTCGTTCGACTGGGTGTTGAGGGTGGTGTGGGGGGAAGTTCGGAGGGCTCGCGGACCGAGCGCCGCGAGCAGGGATCAGAGGACCTTGCTGAGGAAGTCCTTCGTCCGCTCGTGCCGCGGTTTGTCCAGGACCTCGGCGGGCGGGCCCTGTTCGACGATCCGGCCGTCGTCGATGAAGACGACGCGGTCCGCGATCTCCCGGGCGAAGCCGATCTCGTGGGTGACGATCACCAGCGTGGTGCCGCCGCGCGCCAAGTCCTTGATGACGGCGAGGACTTCACCGACGAGTTCGGGGTCGAGGGCGGAGGTCGGCTCGTCGAAGAGGATGACGCCGGGGCGCAGGGCGAGGGCGCGGGCGATGGCCACGCGTTGCTGCTGTCCGCCCGACAACTGCCGTGGGTAGGCGGCGGCCTTGTCGGCGAGGCCGACCCGGTCCAGGAGTTCGCGGGCGAGTCCGTCGGCCTGGGCCCGGCCGAGCCTGCCGGTCGCCACCGGGGCGGCGGCCACGTTCTCCAGCACGGTCAGATGCGGGAAGAGGTTGAAGTTCTGGAAGACGAAGCCGATCCGGCCGCGCTGGGTGAGGATCGCCCGCTCGCTCAGCTCCTTCAGCCGGTCGCCGTGCCGGCGTACGCCGATCAGCTCGCCGTTGACGCTGACATGGCCGATCTCTGGCTTCTCCAGATGGTTGATGACCCGGAGCAGCGTGGACTTGCCGGAGCCGGACGGGCCGAGGATCACGGTGACCTCGCCGGGCCGGATGGTGAGGTCGACGCCGTTGAGGACCCGGTGGGCGCCGTACCACTTGTGCACGTCGTGCACCTCGACGGTGGCGGCCGTGGTCGTGGTGTCGAGCGTCCCGGCGGTCATACGGCGGCCTCCCTGCGGATGCGTCCCCGCAGGTCGGTGACCCCGGCCCGCAGTTTCTGCAACGGCGTCGGCGGCAGGGTGCGGGTGGCGCCCCGGGCGTAGTACCGCTCGACGTAGAACTGGATGACGGAGACGACGCTGGTGAGGATCAGGTACCAGACGGTGGCGACCAGCAGCAGCGGCACGATGTCGCCCGGGTAGGTGGAGCCCATGGACTGGGCCGTGCCGAAGAGGTCGAGCAGCGAGACGTAGAAGACCAGCGAGGTGCTCTTGATCAGGCCGATCAGCTGGTTGACGTAGTTCGGGGTGATCGAGCGCAGGGCCTGCGGGAAGACGATTCTGCGGAACTGGTAGCTCTTCGGCAGTCCGAGGGCGGAGGCCGCCTCGTGCTGGCCCTGATCGACGGAGAGGATGCCGCCGCGGACGACCTCGGCCGCGTAGGCGGCCTCGTTGAGGCTGAGGCCGATGACGGCGATGGCCATGTCGGTGGCGAGCCTCGACTCGTCGAAGGTGAAGAAGGCCGGGCCGAAGGGGACGCCCACGCTGAGCGTCTGGTAGAGGGCGCTGAAGTTGTAGAGGAACAGCAGGACGACGATCAGCGGGATCGAGCGCAGGGCCCAGATGTAGACCCAGCTGACCGAGCGCAGGACCGGGCTCTTCGAGAGTCGGGCGAGGGCGAGGAGGACACCGCCGAGGAGGCCCAACACCGCGCTGTAGGCGGTGACTTCGAGGGTGATGAGCAGTCCGTCGAGGATGGTCGGCCGCAGGAACCAGTAGGCGAAGCGGTCCCACTGGTAGAAGGGGTTGGAGATCAGGCCGTGGACGAACTGGGCCGCGAGGACCAGCACGACCGCGGTGGCGATCCAGCGGCCCGGGCGGCGCAGCGGCAGTACCCGCTGGGCGGCGAGCTGCTTGTCCGGGGTGTCGGCGGGCGACGGTGCCTCGGTCAAGGACACGGCGGCGCCTGGGGGTTCACTCATCAAGGGCTCCGGAAGAGTGTCGAAACCCCAGGCGGCGCGGGTGACTTCGGCGTACGGGTACGGCGGGCGGGGCGGGGCGCCGCTCGCCGTACGGAGGCACGGAAAGTCACAGGATGCGCACGACACCGGGGCTGGCGGAGAGAGACGGAAACCGCTGGTGCGGTGTCTCAGGGGTTCAGGGAACCGTCAGCCTCGACGGGAGCGCGGCGCCGGGCCGGGCCCGGACCGCGCCTTAACGTGCGCTACACAGTGCGCTGTTGACCCGGAGCAGATCGACGGCGCGGTCGGCGCAGAGCGGCACGCAGCCCTGGCGGCGCCATGCGGCGGGCCTGGGGGTTGCGTACATGTCCGTCACCATCGTTCTTCCGGCCCAGTGGGCCTCGTGCTCTTCGGGTGGCCGTAAGTAACGCAGGCCCGGCGGGCCGCTGTCAACGTCAGTCCAGCACATGGGACGCCTGTCCGTCTGCCGATACGGCCTGGTCCGGGACGTGGGAGGCCCAGTCCAGGATCTGTACGGCGGCGCCGGCGGCCTCCAGGCCCCGGCAGTGCGCGTGGTGGCGGCGGGCGATGCCGTCGAGGTCGAGGTGGGGGCCGAAGGCGGGGTGGGCGGCCAGGCGGCGCGCGTACGCCCACAGGTTTGGGTGGTCGGCGACGCGGTGCACGGCGGAGGCGTCCAGGTGCCAGCGGTGCACGGTGTCGAGCCGCACCAGGGCGACCCACAACTCGACGTCGGCGGCGGTGAGTTCGTCACCGAGGGCGTACTCCTGCGCGGCGAGCCGGGCGTCCAGCGAGCGCAGGGTGCGCAGCAGGGAGCCGAGCGCGTCGCGGCGCTCCAGGTCGTCGGCGTCGGCGCGTCCGGCGCGCTGGGCGGCGCCGTCGATGCCCTGTTCGCACAGGCGCGTGACGCCCTCGATCTCGGCCTCCGCGCCCTCCGGGTACAGCTCGGGCCGGCCGCCGCCGAAGCGCCGGGAGAGGTCGCGCATGATGTCGGGGGCGTGGGTGCTGACGATGCGTCCGGACCAGTCGTCGCTGAGGACGGGCGCCACGGCCGCTCCGGGGTAGCGGTGGGCGCTCGCCTCGTACAGCGGGCGCAGCGCGGAGTGTTCGCCGTTCGGGCCGTCGGGCACGGCGGGCAGGAGGGTCACGGGGCAGACGTCCGCCAGCCCGAGGAGGCTGTGGACGACGGCTATGCGCAGGGCGCCCGGACAGGACAGCGACAGATGGAGCCGGTAGCGGCGCGGCACGGCGTAGTGGCCGCTGCGGGCGTCGCAGCCGATCCTGCCCCGGAAGGAGGGCAGGGGGCGCGGCGACGGGACGGCGTTCAGGGCGTGGACGGGCATGGCGGACATGTGTCTCCCCGGGGGTTCTGGTGCGCGGTCGCGCGGTCGCGCGGTGACGCGGCGGAACGGTGGTTACGCGAGTACACGGACGCGCGAGCGCTGTGGCGTGCCACGTCGGCGGCTCGGGTCGGGTCAGCTCAGGGGGCTTCTCGCGCTGCAGACGCGCAGCAGGTCGATGTGACGGCGGGAGGTCAGAAGAAGGGACTGCCGGCGTGCGCGCGGCACACGAGTGACCACCGGCTCCAGGCGCCCCATCATTCCCTACCTGTTCACTAGGAAATACCCCACCTGGAGTGTCGATCCGCTCACGCCCCGCGTCAAGAGGCTGTCCGGGAATTGGGCGTACCGTCCGAGGAGTGGACACCCACCGGCCAGTCCCCGTCGCCCCTGGCGCCGAGCAGCAGCTCGACGGCCCTGGTGAGGAATCCGGGGAGCACCGCTCATCCCTCCTCGGAGCCGGGGGGTCCGCCGGGCGGCGCCTTCGGGTCCTCGCGGCGGGCGTGGAGGGCGTGCCGGTCGAGTTCGTAGGCGACCCGGATCAGCGGGACGTGGGTGAACGCCTGCGGGAAGTTGCCCAGTTGGCGGCGGGCCCGGGGGTCGTACTCCTCGGCGAGCAGTCCGACGTCGTTGCGCAGCTCCAGCAGCCGTTCGTACAGGGCGCGGGCCTCGTCCTCGCGGCCGATCAGCCGCAGCGCGTCGGCGAGCCAGAACGAGCAGGCGAGGAAGGCGCCCTCGCCGCCGGTGAGGCCGTCCGGCGAGTCGGCGGTGCCCGCCGAGTAGCGGGCCACGAGCCCGTCGTGGAGGAGTTCGCGCCGCACGGCCTCGATGGTGCCGATCACCCGTGGGTCGTCCGGCGGCAGGAACCCGGTCTGCGGGATCTGCAGCAGCGCGGCGTCGAGTGCACGGGAGCCGTACGACTGGGTGAAGGTGCCCCGTTCCGGGTCGAAGGCCTTCTCGCAGATGTCGCGGTGGATACGGTCGCGGACCTCGCGCCACCTCTCCACCGGGCCGGGGCGGGCGTGCGACTCGGCCAGCTTGACCGCCCGGTCGAAGGCGACCCAGCACATCACCTTGGAGTGCGTGTAGTGGCGGGGGGCGCCGCGCATCTCCCACAGCCCCTGGTCGGGCTCGACCCAGGCCTGTGCCAGGTGTTCCAGGAACACCGCCTGGAGCGAGGCCAGATGCTTGCGCGGGCGCAGTCCGCAGCCGATGGCCAGATGGACGGCGTCCATCACCTCACCGGGCACGTCGAGCTGGCGCTGCGCGGCGGCCGCGTTGCCGATCCGCACCGGGCGCGACCCCTCGTACCCCGGCAGCCAGTCGGCCTCCCACTCGGTGAGCCGCCGCTCCCCCGCGATGCCGTACATGATCTGCACGTCCTCGGGCCGCCCCGCCACCGCCCGCTCCAGCCAGCCCCGCCAGGCGTCCGCCTCGGCCTTGAAGCCGCTGCGCAGCAACGCCTCCAGCGTCATACCCGCGTCCCGCAGCCAGCAGAACCGGTAGTCCCAGTTCCGTACGCCGCCGATCTCCTCCGGCAGGGACGTGGTCGGGGCGGCGACGATGCCGCCGGTCGGCTGGTACGTCAGCGCCTTGAGCGTGATCAGGGAGCGGGCGACGGCGTCACGGTACGGCCCGTCGTACGTCAGTCTGCGCAGCCAGCGGCGCCAGTACGACTCGGTGGTGCGCAGCGCCTCGAAGGCGTCCACCTGGCGCGGCGCGGACAGGTGGGAGGGGTGCCAGGTCAGTACGAAGGGGATCCGTTCACCCGCCGTGACCGGGAAGACGGCGGTGTGGGCCGTGCCGTGGGCGACCGGCCGCACGGGGGTGCGCAGCCACACCGACTCGGGTCCCGCAGTGCCCGTCAGCGCGCCGCCGCGCCGGCGCATCCAGGGCAGGACGCGGCCGTAGTCGAAGCGGAGCCGCAGGTCCATGCGCATGTCGACGGTGCCGGAGATGCCTTCGACGATGCGGACGACGCTGGGGGCGCCGGTCTTCCGGCACGGCATGAAATCGGTGACCAGGACCTGTCCGCCGGTCGTCTCCCACTCCGTCTCCAGGATCGCCGTGTCGTCCCGGTAGCGGCGGCGGGCGTACGGGCCGTGCTCGTCCGCCGGGGCGATGCGCCAGCGGCCGTTGTCCTCGTCGCCGAGGAGGGCGGCGAAGCAGGCGGGTGAGTCGAAGCGGGGGAGACAGAGCCAGTCGATGCTGCCGTCCTTGCCCACGAGGGCGGCGGTGAGGAGGTCGCCGATGAGGGCGTAGTCCTCGATGCGGCTGGGCTGTCCTGGCATGGGGTCAGTTTCGGGGGGTTGTCCGTTGTGGGCATGCCGGGTGGGGCGTTCGAGTTCTCGCCGTGGGGGCTCGGTGTGTTGCCGGGTGCGGGTCCGGATGTGGCTGGTCGCACCGTTCCCCGCGCCTCTGAGGGGGCTTGGGGATGGCGTGGGTAAGGGGCATCCGACCATCTCACCCGTGCGCGGGAGGACTGCCCAGGGGCCACCCCGGTACTCGGCCGAGAGGGTGGCCGGGAGTCCGGGAGTCCGGGAGTCCGGGGAGCGTTCGGGCCGCGATCCTGTCCTTCCGCTTCGTCCGCCGGACGGCTCTTCACCTTCCGGACGGGCGCGGGCAACGCCACGGTAAGGGCCGCTCCCGCGCGCGGCCCGAAGCTGCCCAGTACGAAGTTCCGCCCTCCGAGTTCCACCGTCCGAGTTCCACTTCCGAGTTCCGACGGCTCAAACTGCGACACCGGTGAACGCCCAGGGAAAGGACCGGCTCTTGAAAGCCTCTGCGAAAGCCTCGGAGATCTCCCCGACCGAGCGGATCCGCACCCTCGCGGACATCCTCTCCGGCAGGCTCACCACGAGCGACGCCGCGCGCCGCCACGGTCTCCCGGTGCGGGTCGTCCAGCGGTGGCTGCGGGAGATCCCGGTGGCCGCGCCGGCGGACCGGGCGGCCCGCGAGTCCCAGCCGGCCCGGGCCGCCGCCGACGACGACCCGGCACCGTCGCGGGCGGACCGGCACCCGTTGCCCCGCTGCCGGGTGGTCGTCGACGAGATGGTGCAGGGGCTCGGGCTCTGACCAGGGCGGGCCCCGGGTGGCAAGGGCCCCGGGTTCAGGCCGCCGCCGCGACCCGGAACCCGATGTTCCCGGCGGCGCTGTCGGGCGTGTTGGAGGAGCGGGCGGCCACCCGGTAGCGGTTGCAGTACGAGGCGTGGCACAGGTGGGAGCCGCCGCGCATCACCCGGGCCGGGCCGTCGGGCGGCCCCGTCGGGTCCGTGCGCGGGCCGGTGCGGTGGAAGTCCGGGCTGAAGCGGTCGGCGCACCACTCCCACACATTGCCGACGGTGTTGTACAGCCCGAAGCCGTTGGGTTCGAAGGCGTCGGCCGGGGCCGTGGAACGGTACCCGTCGGCGGCGGTGTTGTCGGCCGGGAAGGTGCCGCGCCAGATGTTGCAGGCGTGACGGCCACCGGGGGCGAGTTCGTCACCCCACGGGTAGCGCTTCCGCTCCAGGCCGCCACGGGCCGCGTACTCCCACTCGGCCTCGGTGGGCAGCCGGGTGCCCGACCAGGCGCAGTAGGCCTGCGCGTCGTTCCAGGAGACGTGCACCACCGGGTGGTCGGGGATCGCGTCGACGGAGGAACCGGGCCCCTCCGGCTGCCGCCAGGTGGCACCCCTGACGCCGCGCCACCACGGGGTGCCGGGGACACGCGGGGAGACGGCACGCAGGGCGGCGGGGAGGAAGCCCTCGAAGACGAAGGAGAAGTCGAAGCGTTCGGACTCGGTCACATGTCCGGTCGCGGCCACGAACGCCGCGAACTGCGCGTTGGTGACGGTCGTCGCGGCGATACGGAACGGACTCAGCCCGACCTCACGGACCGGGCCCTCGCCGTCCGCCGGGTAACCGGCCTCGTCCTCGGCGCCCATCAGGAACGCCCCGCCGGGCAGCGACAGCAACCGCTCGCGCCCCTGCCCCACCACCGGGGACCCGGCATCGCCCGGGGCCCCGTCCGGCGGCCCGGCGAGGGGCCCGGCCGGCGACAGAGCCACCGGCTCGCGGCCGGGAGCGCAGCAGGGCTTGTCGTGTGACATCGCACTGTCCTCAGGAAGAGCGGCGGTATAGGGAGCGGAGCATGAAGAGTAGCCCGCGGCCCGCACCGGCCGGGCCCCCGTTCGGGGTATTCCACGGCACAGCGCCATGTGACATAGTACTGAGGTGACCGAGCGACTGACCTGCGACGTCGTGGTTGTCGGAGCGGGAATGGTGGGCGCGGCCTGCGCCCTGTACGCAGCCCGGGCGGGTCTGGGCGTTGTCGTGGTGGACCGTGGTCCGGTGGCCGGCGGCACGACCGGCGCCGGTGAGGGCAACCTCCTGGTCTCCGACAAGGAGCCCGGCCCCGAGCTCGAACTCGCCCTGCTGTCCAACCACTTGTGGGCGGAGCTGGCCGCCGAGCCGGGCCTGGGGAAGGCGTTCGAGTACGAGGCGAAGGGCGGCCTCGTCGTCGCCTCCGCCCCGGAAGGGCTCGCCGCGCTGGAGCGGTTCGCGGCCGGGCAACGCGCCGCCGGAGTCGAGGCGGTGACCGTCACCGCACCCCAACTCCCCGATCTGGAACCGCACTTGGCGCCCGGCCTCGCGGGCGGCGTGCACTACCCGCAGGACGCCCAGGTCATGCCCACCCTGGCCGCCGCCCATCTCGTACGGGCCTCCGGCGCCCGCCTGCTCACCGGCCGGACCGTGACCGAGGTGCTGCGCTCACCGGACGGCGCCGTACGCGGCGTACGGACCGACCGGGGCGACATCCACACCCCGGCGGTCGTGAACGCCGCCGGCACCTGGGGCGGCGAACTGGCCGCGCTCGCCGGCGTCACCCTCCCCGTCCTCCCCCGGCGCGGCTTCGTCCTCGTCACCGAACCGCTGCCGCCGATGGTCCGGCACAAGGTGTACGCCGCCGACTACGTGGCCGATGTGGCGAGCGACTCGGCGGCGCTCCAGACCTCCCCGGTCGTCGAGGGCACGGCCGCCGGGCCCGTACTGATCGGGGCGAGCCGCGAACGGGTCGGCTTCGACCGGTCGTTCTCGCTGCCCGTCGTACGGGCGCTGGCGGCGGGCGCGACCCGGCTGTTCCCCTTCCTGGAGCGGGTGCGCGCGATGCGGACGTACGTCGGCTTCCGGCCGTACATGCCGGACCACCTGCCCGCGATCGGGCCCGACCCCCGCGTCCCGGGCCTGTTCCACGCCTGCGGCCACGAGGGTGCCGGCATCGGACTCGCCACCGGCACCGGGCAGTTGATCGCCCAGGTGCTCGGCGGGGGGACACCCGATCTGGACCTCACGCCGTTCCGCCCTGACCGGTTCGACGAGCACGAACACGCGCACGAACACAAGGACGAACACGAGCACGCGCACGAGCGACAGCACGGGCATGGGCACAGGTACGGACACGGGCATGGGCATGGGCATGAGGGGGACGTGGCATGAACCCGCTGGAGCTGGCGCGGGCCGAACCGGGGCCCGCGTTCACCGTCACTCTCGACGGCCGTGACATCGACGCGCTGCCCGGCCAGACGGTCGCCGCCGCGCTCTGGGCCGCCGGGGTCACGTCCTGGCGCGGCACCCGGGGCGAGGGCCGGCCACGCGGGATCTTCTGCGGTATCGGCGTGTGCTTCGACTGCCTGGTCACCGTCAACGACCGCCCCAATCAACGGGCTTGCCTGGTCCCGGTCCGACCGGGCGACGCCATCCGCACCCAGGAGGGGACGGGCCATGAGCACTGACGCCACCGCCGCCGGGCCACCCCGTCTGACGATCGTCGGCGCCGGCCCCGCGGGGCTCGCCGCGGCCCTGGCGGCGGCCGGACAGGGCGTACGGGTCACGGTGGTCGACTCGGCGGAGGCACCCGGCGGCCAGTTCTACCGGCAGCCCGCCGCCGGGCTCGGCGCACGGCGCCCCCAGGCCCTGCACCACCAGTGGCGCACCTGGCGGCGGCTGCGCGACGGCCTGGAGCGGCAGGCCGCCGCCGGGCGCGTCACCCATCTCTCGGACCACCATGTGTGGTGCGTGGAGCGCCATCCCGGGGACGGCCCCCATCGCTTCACCGTCCACGCCCTGCTCGGCCCAGAGCAGGAGGCCCCCGTCGAGGTGCGCGCGGACGCCGTCCTGCTGGCGACCGGTGGCTACGAGAAGGTGCTGCCGTTCCCCGGCTGGACCCTGCCGGGCGTGGTCACGGCCGGGGGCGCGCAGGCCATGCTGAAGGGCGGGCTCGTGGTGTCCGGCCGTACGGCGGTCGTCGCCGGGACCGGTCCGCTGCTGCTGCCGGTGGCGACCGGGCTGGCGGCGGCGGGCGTCACGGTGGCCGCGCTGGTGGAGTCGGCGGACCCGAAGGCCCTGGCGCGGCGGGCCGGAGCGCTGGCGGGCCGGGCGGACAAGGTCGCCGAAGGGGCCGGGTACGCGGTGGAGTTGCTGCGCCGCCGGGTGCGGACCCTCGTCCGCCATACCGTCGTCGAGGCGCACGGCGGCGACCGGCTGGAGGCCGTGACCGTCGCCGCGCTCGACAGCGAGGGACGCGTCCGGCCCGGCACCGGGCGGCGTATCCCCTGCGACACGCTCGCCGTCGGCCACGGCATGCTTCCGCACACCGACCTCGCCGAGGCGCTCGGCTGCCGTGTCGAGTCCGACGGAACGCGCGTGTGGGTCGACGACGAGCAGCGCACCGATGTGCCGGGGGTCTGGGCGGCGGGCGAGACCACCGGGATCGGCGGCGCGGCCCTCTCCCTGGCCGAGGGGCACATCGCGGGGCGGTCGGCCGCCGCCCGGCTCCTGGGGCGCGTACCCGACCCGGATGAGTGGGCGGGGGCCGCCAAGTCCCGGGAGAAATCGCGGGAGTTCTTCGCCGTGCTCGACGCCGTGTACGTTCCGCCGGCGCACTGGACCGAGCAGGTCACCGACGACACGGTCGTCTGCCGGTGCGAGGAGGTCACCGCCGGGCAAGTCCGTGAGGCCGTCGGGGAGTTGGGCGCCGGGGACGTCCGGACGGTGAAGCTGCTCACCCGTGCCGGGATGGGCTGGTGCCAGGGCCGGATGTGCGGGCCGGCCGTCGCGGGGCTCGCCGGATGCGCGGAGAGCGTGGCCCGGCGGCCGTTCGCCCGGCCGGTACCGCTGGGTGTGCTGGCCCGGGCGGGAGAGACCGAGGACGACGAATGACGGCCATCAGGCCCCCTTCACCGACCGACCACCGCAGGATCGCGACCCTTCACCGTCTCACCGTCAGTGATATGTCACACCCCATGGAGAGGGCACTCACTATGACCGGCACCCCGAACCACCCCTGGCGCGGCGTCCTCGTCGCCACCGCGCTCCCCCTGCGCGACGACCTGTCCGTCGACCACGACAAGTACGCCGAGCACTGTGCCTGGCTGGTCGAGAACGGCTGTGACGGTGTCGTGCCGAACGGCTCGCTCGGCGAGTACCAGGTGCTGACGCCCGAGGAGCGGGCCAAGGTCGTCGAGACGGCCGTCGCCGCGATCGGCGGCTCGCGGGTGATGCCGGGGGTCGCCGCGTACGGGTCCGCCGAGTCCCGGCGCTGGGCCGAGCAGGCGCGGGACGCGGGCTGCGCGTCGGTGATGCTGCTGCCGCCGAACGCGTACCGCGCCGACGAGCGGTCGGTGCTCGCGCACTACGCGGAGGTCGCGAAGGCGGGCGTCCCGGTCGTGGCGTACAACAACCCGATCGACACCAAGGTCGACCTCGTCCCCGAACTGCTCGCCAAGCTGCACGGCGAGGGGTACATCCGGGCCGTGAAGGAGTTCTCCGGCGATGTCCGCCGGGCGTACCAGCTCGCCGAACTCGCCCCGGAACTGGACCTGTTGATCGGCGCGGACGACGTGCTGCTGGAGCTGGCGCTGGCGGGCGCCAAAGGCTGGGTGGCCGGCTACCCGAACGCGCTGCCCGCCGCGACCGTCGAGCTGTACCACGCGGCGGTGGACGGCGACCTCGCGACGGCGAAGGCGCTCTACGCACAGCTGCACCCGCTGCTGCGCTGGGACTCGAAGGTCGAGTTCGTGCAGGCCATCAAGTTGTCGATGGACATCGTGGGCCGGCACGGGGGCCGCTGCCGTCCGCCCCGGGTGGAGCTGCTGCCGGAGCAGGAGGCCGTGATCCGTTCCGCCACCGAGAAGGCCGTGGCCGCGGGACTCGCGTAACTCAGGCCGGAGGGAGAGCAGTTCATGCGCAGCAAACTCGTCCTGCACGCCGTCGACTCGCACACCGAGGGCATGCCCACCCGGGTGATCACCGGCGGGATCGGCACGATCCCCGGCGCGACCATGAACGAACGCCGGCTGTGGTTCCGTGAACACCGCGACGACGTCAAGCAGTTGCTGATGAACGAGCCGCGCGGGCACGCGGCGATGAGCGGCGCGATCCTGCAGCCGCCGACCCGCCCCGACTGCGACTACGGCGTCGTCTACATCGAGGTCTCCGGGTATCTGCCCATGTGCGGCCACGGCACGATCGGCGTCGCGACCGTGCTCGTCGAGACCGGCATGGTCGAGGTCGTCGAGCCGGTCACCACCATCCGTCTCGACACCCCGGCGGGCCTCGTCGTGGCCGAGGTGGCGGTGGAGGACGGCGCGGCCAAGGCGGTCACCCTGCGGAACGTGCCGTCGTTCTCCGTCGCCCTCGACCGTAAAATCGCACTCGCCGACGGGCGGACGGTGACATACGACCTCGCGTACGGCGGCAACTTCTACGCCATCCTGCCGCTGGAGCAGTTCGGGCTGCCCTTCGACCGTGACCGCAAGGACGACATCCTGCGGGCGGGCCTCGCCCTCATGGACGCCGTCAACGCGGAGGAGGAGCCCGTCCATCCGGAGGACCCGTCGATCCACGGCCTCCACCACGTCCATCTGTACGCCCCGGGCGCCACCGCGCGGCACTCCCGCCACGCGATGGCCATCCACCCCGGCTGGTTCGACCGCTCCCCCTGCGGCACGGGCACCAGCGCGCGCATGGCGCAACTGCACGCGCGGGGTGAGCTCCCCCTGCACACCGAGTTCGTGAACGAGTCCTTCATCGGCACCCACTTCACCGGCAGGCTGCTCGGCGAGACCGAGGTGGCCGGTGTGCCCGCCGTGCTGCCAAGCTTCACCGGCCGCGCCTGGATCACGGGCACGGCGCAGTATCTGCTCGACCCGACCGACCCGTTCCCGTCCGGATTCGTTCTCTAGTCTCCCGTCCGGCTGTTCCCGTCCGGACTCGTTCTCCAGGAGAGACCCGATGGCCCCGTCAGCCCCTGCCGCCGGCCCCGCCCTGCCGGTGCTCGGCGGCAAGAAGAGCAGCTACCGCGAGCGGGTCGCCGACGCGCTGCGGGCCGCGCTGATCGCCGGTGAGCTGCGGCCGGGCGAGGTGTACTCCGCGCCCGCGCTCGCCGCCCGCTTCGGTGTCTCGGCGACGCCGGTGCGCGAGGCCATGCTGGATCTGGCCAAGGAGGGCCTGGTCGACACGGTGCCCAACAAGGGGTTCCGGGTCACCGCCGTCACCGAGAAGCAGCTCGACGAGTACACCCATGTCCGCTCGCTCATCGAGATCCCGACCACCGTCGGCCTGGCGCGGACCGCCGACCCGGTCTCCCTGGAGGCGCTGCGGCCCGCCGCCCGGGAGATCGTCGCCGCCGCGGCCGCCGGGGACCTCATCGCGTACGTCGAGGCCGACACCCGCTTCCATCTCGGTCTGCTCGCCCTCGCGGGCAACGCGCATCTGGTCGAGGTGGTCGGTGACCTGCGCAAACGCGCCCGCCTCTACGGTCTGACCGCGCTCGTCGAGTCGGGCCGGCTGCTGTCCTCGGCGCAGGAGCACCTGGAACTCCTGGACGTCCTCCTCTCCCGCGACGAGGACGCCGTACGCTCGGTGATGACCCGCCACCTCGGTCATGTGCGCGGAATGTGGGCCGCGCACGACTGAGGCATGACCGATCGTCGACGCCGCGCATGCGAGGGAGGCGGCTGGGGCATCTCTGACAGGTGTGATCGGAGCGACGCGCGCTCCGGCTGACGTTGAAAGTATGATCAGCCAATGTCTGACATGACCGAAACCACGCCCGGCTGGCTGCCGTCCGACGAGCTCGAATCGGCGCGCGCCCGGATGCCGATCCTGTACGTCGAGGCCGTGCCCGTGCGCGTCGACGACAGCGGCGAAGTCACCAGCATCGGGCTGCTGCTGCGCATCGGCCCGGACGGGACGGTCAGCCGCAATCTGGTCTCCGGCCGCGTGATGCATCACGAGCGGGTGCGGGACGCGCTCCTGCGGCACCTGGAGAAGGACCTCGGGCCGGTGGCGCTGCCCCGCGTCCCGTCCGCCCTGCAGCCCTTCACCGTCGCCGAGTACTTCCCGACGCAGGGCATCACCCCGTTCCACGACCCGCGTCAGCACGCGGTGTCCCTCGCCTACATCGTCCCGGTGTCCGGCGACTGCCGTCCCCGGCAGGACGCGCTCGACCTGGTGTGGTTCAGCCCCCAGGAAGCGGCGTCGGCCTCCGTCCAGAACGAGATGCCGGGCGGCCAGGGAGTCCTGCTGAAGCAGGCCCTGGCCCACGTCGGCTGTCTGTCCTAGCCGAGAGGACCGCTGTCCGTCCTGGCCGGCGGGTCGGTTGTCGGTCCTGGCCGGGAACAGGCAGTACAGGACGGGACTCAGGGCCTGCGTTCGAGATGTACGGCGTGCGGGTTCCCGAGCAGCCTCGCCGCGGCCGGTGCCGCCAGTTCGGTCGCCGTGTCGCGGGCGACGGCGGCGCGGCCCGCTTCGCCGAGGGCGTCGGCGAGACGGGCCTCGCCGAGCCAGTTGTACGGGCTGTGGGGGCTCAGACCGGTGCGTTCGCCGAGCAGGAGCCGGGCCAGGTCGTCCCGGCGGGCGCGGAGGGCCGCCTCCAGCAGGGTCCGCTGGATCGCGTCGCGCTGGGCGTGGCTGCCGCCGAAGGTGTTCAGCCGACGGCGGATGGGCCACAGCAGTTCGACGACCGCCTCGTAGTCCTCGCGGACGTACGCCGCCAGTGCCTGGCACACGGGCAGGCCGATGGAGCCGGTCATCGCCCGGTTGGTGATCCGGCCCCCGCCGTCCCTCACCTCCCGCAGCCAGCGCTCCCGGTCGGCGACGAACGCGTCCGCCACATCCAGCCGCCCCGCGCCCGCGAAGGCCATGACGGCGTGCACGTCGTTGAAGGCGTAGAACGGCGGGTCCTCGCGGGCGGCCCACGCGTCGGCCAGTGCCTGCCAACGGGCGTCCTGGTCCGAGCCGTCCAGGAGGAACCGCCACAACAGCGAGGCGGCGTCGAGGAGTTCCATGACGAACCCGGACGAGTCCTTGTGGTGCAGTACGGCGTCGTAGACCCGCAGGGCCGTCGCGGTGTCGCCCGCCTCCAGCGCGTACAGGGCGTAGTGCCACCAGCTGTGCACCGTCAGCAGACTGCCGCTCGCCCAGTCGTCGAGGCGCGCGTCGAGGAAGTCGATGCCCTCGGCGAACCGCCCCTGCATCTCGTGCACATGGACGACCGCGTGGATGGCCCAGATGTCCCCGGGGTTCCGCTCGACGGCGGCCCGGGCGACCTCCTGGGCCCGGCCGTAGTGCCCCGACTCCTCCAGGCCGAACGCGTACATGCCCATGAGCGGACCGCGATGGGGGTCGTCCGCGTCCCACGCGGGCAGGGCCCCGCCGATCCGGTCGCGCAGCCGCGTCGCGTCCCCGGTGAAGAAGTCGAGCTGATGGCCGACCGCCAGGGCGAGCGGATCGCGCGGGCACTCAACGACCAGCTCCTCCAGGACCTGCCCGGCCCGCTCCAGATCACCCCCGAGCCAGGCCTCCGCCGCCGCCATGTGCATACGCTCCCGGCGGGGCAGCGCCCCGACGTCCAGCCCGGCGCGGAAGTCCGCGAACCGGCGGCCCGCCTCGGCGGCGTCCCGCGACTCGGTCCCGAGCACGCCCAGATAGGCCGAGAACGCCTGCGCCAACGGCGAGGCGGGACACGCGGCCACCGCGTCCGCGACGGCGGTCGGGAACTCGGGCCGGAAGAACAACAGCCCCTCCACGGCCCGGTCCAGATGCTCCGCCCCTTCGGCGGTGCACTCGTACAGGCGGTTGCCGTACCGGTCGGTCACCATGGCAGTTCATCTCCGGCGCGTGTCGGGTGTCGTCGGCCCGCGGTCGTCGACCCGTGACGGCACGGATCACCCCGCGCCCCCATCAAACCGACCGACACTCCGCCGAGTCCACCGCGCACCCCCGACACACCCCGGATCACCACCGTGCGCCGCGAGACGAACCACCCGGATCGCCCGGAACAACGCCGGCACCGACTCCCCCTGTCCGGCCCGGTCCGCTCCGCTCCGGTCCGGTCCGGTCCGGTCCGGTCCGGTCCGCTCCTTCGTCCGGATCACCACGGCGGGCTACGCCTGATCCACCGCCTCACGGCACGACGACCACGGCCTTGCCGCGGGCATGGCCGCGCTCAAGATGGCGTACGCCCTCGGCGGTGTCGGCCAGTTGGTAGGTCCGGTCGACAACCGGGGTGACGTCGCCGGACTCGATCAGCGCGGTGACGGCGAGCAGGTCCTCGTGGGTCGGACCGGCCGGGGGCGAGGGAAGGATCGGGCGGAGCCGCTGCCGGGCGAACGCGTCGACCGCGCTCATCCGCAGCATGGAACCGATCACCCCGACCACATGACCGGGCGAGCCACCGCCGTTGGCCACCAGGGTCCCTGTCGGGGTGAGCGCCCGGCGCAGCAGGCCCAGCGGGCGGTTGCCCACGTTGTCCAGGATGACGTCGTAGCGCGTGCGCCGGTCGGTGAAATCCTCCCGGCCGTAGTCGACGACGTGCGCGGCGCCCAGTGAGCGCACCAGATCGACGTTGCGGGCGCTGCACACCCCGGTCACCTCCGCGCCCAGGGCCACGGCGATCTGTACTGCGAACGTGCCCACGCCGCCGCCCGCCCCGTTGACCAGCACACGCTGCCCCGCCCGCACCCGCCCGACCGTCCGGATGCCGCGCAGCGCGGTCACCGCCGCCACCGGTACGGCCGCGGCCTGCTCGAACGTCAGACTCGTAGGCCTGGGTACGAGCAGATCAGCGGTGGTGCGCGCGAACTCGGCGAAGGAGCCCCGGCAGAAGCCCATGACCTCGTCCCCCGGCCGGAGCCCTCGTACGTCGGCGCCGACCGCCTCCACCTGCCCGGCGGCGTCGATCCCGGCCACCCGCGACTTCGGCCGGGTCAGCCCCACGCCTCCCATCAACCGCGCCACGTACGGGTCGCCGCGCAGCATGTGCCAGTCGTACGGGTTGAGCGCGGCGGCACGCACCCGTACCAGCACCTGATCGGCGCCGATGCCGGGCCGGTCGATGTCCGCCAGACGCAGGACGTCCGGCGGTCCGAACCTCTCCTGAACGATCGCCTTCATCTTCATGGTGGTCTCCCCCATCGCCCGCGGGCGTCGCGGTGTACGGCGTACACCTCTCTCATCGCAAGGTAGGTGTACGCCGTACACCCGTCAAGGGGCGAAGGGGGCAGGGGTGGAGAGAAGGGGGCGCTTTCGGCGGGTCAGACTTTGCTCAGGCCTTGCTGGGCCTCGTTGGGCCTGCTGGGCCTCGCTCAGGCCTTGGTCAGGAGCCGGTCGAGGCCGTCCAGGGTCAGGTCCAGGGCGAACTCGAACTCGAACTGATCGTCGCAGCCCGAGCCGACGACGGAATCCCGGTCGTGCGCGACCGCCATGGCGAGCGCGGTGATGTGGGGGTAGCGCGCCGCCATCTCCTCGGGCGGCAGCGCGTCCGGATCCGGCTCGCGGTCGGAGGTGTCCTCGAACAACTCCTGGGAGAAGCCCAGCAGACGGCTGCCCATGACATGCATCGCGTGATGGGTGAGGTCGAGCGAGAAACCCCCGGCGCGGAAGATTCCGATCATCGAGTCCAGGTACTCCATGACCGCCGGTGTCGGGGTGGTCCTCGCCTTGATCCGCGACTCGATGACCTCGGGCGCCCACGGGTGACGCAGCAGCATGCGGCGGGCCGACAGGACCCGTCGGCGGATGGTGGTCTTCCAGTCGGTGTCGATGGCCGGCGGGTCGATCTCGCCGACGAGGACGTCGATCATGCCGTCCAGCAACTCGTTCTTGTTGGCCACGTGCTTGTACAGGGCCATGGGCACGACACCGAGCGACTGCGCGATCCTGCGCATGCTCAGCGCGTCGACCCCGCCTTCGTCGGCCAGGGTGACGGCGGCACCCAGAACCCGCCGCTTGCTCAGGGGTGTACGGGGCTGCGCGGCGGAGCCGGCCTGCGCACTTGTCTCCACGATCCCCTCTCGCACCCTTCCCGTGTCCGTTCCCGTGTCCGTTCCTGTATCCGCTCCCGCACCCGTCCCACCCCCTGGCGTACGGGGCTGCGCGGCGGAGCCGACCACGCTTCGCCCGACGAAGGTACAACGTCCACCCCGCGTGCCTCCCGCGCGCAACCGCCACGGCAGGAGGCCACCGACGCCCCGATATGGTGCAGGTCACATGGAACCGGTGGGTGACGTCTCGGCAGAGCCAGGCATGGAGCCACTATTCCGGACCCGCGTCCGAGCAGGCGACGAGGACTCCTTCAGGGTGCTCTTCCGTGAGCACGGACGGGCGGTCTACAACCACTGCTTCCGTCTGACGGGCGACTGGTCGGTCGCCGAGGACTGTGTGTCGCTGGTGTTCCTCGAAGCCTGGCGGCTGCGGGAGAGGGTCGAGCCGCACGGCGGAAGCCTGCTGCCGTGGCTGCTGGGGATCGCCACGAACGTCGTGCACCACCGCAGACGTACGGCCCGTCGCCACCGGGCCCTGATGGAACGTATGCCCCCGCCCGACCTGCTGCCGGACTTCGCCGACGAGGTGGTCGGCCGGCTGGAGGACCAGGAGCGGATAGCGGCGGTACGCAAGGCGCTGGACCAGTTGTCGCGGCCGGACCGTGAGGTGCTGGCGCTGAGCGTGTGGGCCGGGCTGAACTACGCCGCGACGGCGGAGGCGTTGGGGATTCCGGTGGGCACCGTCCGCTCCCGGCTGTCCCGGGCACGCGTCCGGCTGGAGAAGTTGGCGCGGAAAAATCTTGACCGGCATACGGAACCCACGCCCACGAGACGGCAGCAGACAGGTGACCGCCACGAGGCGGTCCGGCCGAGCGAAGGAAACGGAAGGGGACCGCGGTGAGCCGGGAACGGAGTCGGGACAGCGACGTGGAGGAACTGCGCCGGCTGCTGGCCGTACCGGCCGAGCGGGACCTCCCCGTCGGCCGACGGATCCAGCGTGAGGAACACCTGATGCGCGGTTGGCGGACGATGAAGGCGGAACACACCGGCGGGAGCGGGCTCCGCACCCGGAAGCGGTTCGCGTGGGGGCTCGCGGCGGCGGCGATCGCGGCGGGCGTGACCGTGGCGATGCCCGACGGGCCGACGACGACCCCCGCCTACGCGGTGGAGAAGAACGCGGACGGCACCCTGACCGTCTCCGTCCGCGATCTCGACTGGCATGGCGACCCTGAGCAGTTCGAGCGGCTCGCGAAGAAGATCCGGGCCGCCGGCTTCACCGCGATCGTCGACAAGGTGCCCCCGGGCAAGCGGTGCGCGCTCGACCGGGGGAAGCCGCTGAAGCAGCGGAACGTCGGCGACGGCAAGTGGAGTTACCGGTACGTCATGACCCACGCGGACGCGTTCCTGGTCGAGGAGAACCTGCCCGGTGCCGCTCCGAAGGGGTCCGACTGGGAGTCGCCCCGGAGTTTCCGATACGCGTTCATCAAGGGCCGGTTCAAGCCGTGCGACCCCGTGGACACGCAATCCCCGCCGAACCTGCCGCGGTGATGGTGCTGCCGTGACGCGGCGGCGGCACGGTGGTAGGGCGGTCGCCTGAGCCGCCGAGCGCGGGCGGGTGCGCCGCTTTCGCAGCGGCGCACCCGCGCCGGAGCACAACTCATTAATCGGATGAATTCACCCCCTTCTGATCCTTTCCGAGAACCCCTCGCATCGCGTTGCGGACACCCTTAGTATCTGAACGAACACTGTCGGTGACTTTTCGGGCGGCGGGTCGCAGGGGGGCGTCATGCGCGGACAGTTTCGAACCGTGCTGCGTCATGTCGCGTACCCGGCCCTGCTGTTCACCCTGGCGGCCACCGTGATCGCGGCCCTGCATCTGCGCTGGGATCCCGGCCGGGTCAGCCAGCTCTTCCTGGTCGGGACCATCGCCGCCATGGCACTGCTCGAATGGTTGATCCCGTACGAACCGGAATGGGCACCGAGTGCGCGTGAATGGGGCCTGTACGGCGTCTACTTCGTCCTGACGATGATCGGCGGGGCCCTGGCCCAACTGCCGGTCATGGCCGTCGTCCGCTGGGCGGCTCCGCCGCACCCGGCCCTGCCGCTCTCGGTGGAGATTCCGCTGGCGCTGCTGCTCGGCTCACTGGCCAACTACCTGTTCCACCGCTGGTGCCACACCGACCCCCGGCTCTGGCGGCTGCACGGCGTGCACCATGTGCCCGACAAAGTGAACGTCGGCAACAACGGGGTCAACCACCTGCTGGACATCGTGCTCACCCAGGCCGCTGTCCAGTGCACGCTGGCGCTGGCCGGGTTCTCGGCCGAGGCGGTCTTCGTGATCGGCCTGTTCGTGGTGGCCCAGGGGTACTTCGTGCACGCCAACATCGACGTCCGGATCGGCGTGCTCAACCACGTCCTCGCCGGGCCCGAGCAGCACCGGCTGCATCACAGCGTCGACCTGTCCGAAGCCGGTCACTACGGCTCCGACCTCTCGGTCTGGGACCACGCGTTCGGCACGTTCACCTGGCGGCCCGGCCGACGGCCGGTCGCGGTGGGCCTGGCGAACCCGGCCGGCTTCCCCCGGACCGGCGAAGTGGTCGCAAGCCACCTCCAGGCCTGGCGCCGGGCCGCACGCGCCGACGACTTCCCCTGCTGATCTCCTCCCGCTGCTGATCTCCTCCCGCTCATCGTCATCGTCATCGTCCGACTGTCCGCGCTCGACCCAGATCTGCGGTCCGCCTCTTCGGCTGCCCCGGCTTCCGGCCCGCACGGATCCGGGGGCGCGGCCACCGTCCCCATGCCCGTGCGGCTCTCGCGCACCCGAGCCGCGCGCGCGAACGCAGCGTCCCAAGGACTCGCCCATGACGGATTCATGCCTCGGCACCTTCCCGGACCCCTCGCACCGAGCGCCCTCGCACCGGGCTCCCTCGCATCAGGGTCCGTCTCACCCGGGCCCGGCGCGCCCGGCCCCGTCCAGGAGCGTCGCCCTCCGCGACGGCTCCCCCGCCTCCGATCCCGAAGATCCCTCTACTCCCTCCGGTCCCGCCAATCTTGTCGATCGTGTCGATCCTGGCGGCCCGTCGCGCGCCGACGCTTCCGACACCGGGCGGGAGAAGATCGCGATCATCGGGATCGGCTGCCGTCTGCCCGGCGGGGCCTGCGACCACCGCACGTTCTGGGCCAACCTGGTCGACGGCAAGGACTGCATCACACCGACCCCGCCCAGCCGTTACGACGTGGCCACCCTGGGCAGCCGGGACAAGGCCAAGCCGGGCCGGCTGGTCGGCGGCCGGGGCGGATACATCGACGGCTTCGACGAGTTCGACCCCGCCTTCTTCGGCATCAGCGGGCGCGAGGCCGACCACATGGACCCGCAGCAGCGGAAACTGCTGGAGGTGACCTGGGAGGCGCTGGAGGACGGCGGGCAGAAACCGGCCGAGCTGGCGGGCCGTGAAGTCGGCGTCTACATCGGCGCGTTCACCCTGGACTACAAGATCGTCCAGTTCTCCGACCTGTCCTTCGAGACGCTGGCCGCCCACACCGCCACCGGCACCATGATGACGATGGTGTCGAACCGCATCTCGCACTGCTTCGACTTCCGCGGCCCCAGCGTCTCCATCGACACCGCCTGCTCCTCCTCCCTGGTCGCCGTCCACCTCGCCGCACAGAGCCTGCTGCGCGGCGAGACCGACCTCGCGCTGGCCGGCGGCACCCTGCTGCACATCGCGCCGCAGTACACCATCGCCGAGACCAAGGGCGGTTTCCTCTCCCCACAGGGCCGCTCCCGCGCCTTCGACGCGTCCGCCGACGGCTATGTCCGCGCCGAGGGCGTCGCGGTGGTCGCCCTGAAACGGCTCTCCGACGCCGTCCGCGACGGCGACCCGGTGCACGCCGTCGTCATCGGCAGCGGCGTCAACCAGGACGGCCGTACCAACGGCATCACCGTGCCCAACCCGGACGCCCAGGTCGCCCTGATCGAGCGGGTCTGCGCCGAGGCCGGGGTCGTCCCCGGCAGCCTCCAGTACGTGGAGGCGCACGGCACCTCCACCCCGGTCGGCGACCCGATCGAGGCGAACGCGCTGGCCCGTGCCCTGGCGGTCGGGCGACGGCCGGGCGACCGGTGCTACGTCGGCTCGGTCAAGACCAACATCGGGCACACCGAGTCGGCGGCCGGCCTCGCCGGGCTGATCAAGTCCGCGCTTGCGCTGAAGCACCGGCTGATCCCGCCGCACATCAACCTGGAGCGGCTCAACCCCGCGATCGACGCGGCCACCCTGCCGTACGAGATCCCCACCGAGCCCACGCCCTGGCCCGCGTACCGGGGACCCGCCAGGGCCGGCGTCAACTCCTTCGGCTTCGGCGGCACCAACGCCCACGTACTGCTGGAGGCCGCGCCGGAGCAGGAGTGGGAGAAGGAGAGGGAGAGGGAGACCAGGCCGGATTCGGTGCCTGCCGTGGCGTGCGTCGAGGGCGGTGGGGCCGAGGAGAGTCACGGGGCTGTGGGGAGCCATGGGGCTGTGGGGAGCGGCGGAACCGTGGCGAGCGGTGGGGCCGACGAAGGCCAGGGTGCCGCTGACAGCGGTGGGACCGAGGAAGCCCATGCGACCGCAGGGGGCGGTGCAGCCGCAGGGGACGGCGGGCCCGAAGGCCACACCCGGCCCGAAGGCCACACCCGGGCCGAAGGGCACGGCAGCGCCGAAGTGGACGCCGGGCCCGAAGGAAACGCCGGGGACGCAGGTGCCGAAGGAGACACCGGCGCCAAAGAGGACACCGGGCCCGAAGGAAACGGCCGCGCCAAAGCCGGCGCCCCGCCCGAACGCGGCGCCCAGCAGCCAGTCTGGACGGTGCTTCCGCTAAGCGCCCGCGAAGCCGCCGCCCTGCCCGAGGTGGCCGCCGGTGTCCAGGCGGAGCTGGCCGGGGTTCGGGGCGGCTCCCCGGCCCGACCCGCCGACCTCGGCCACACCCTGGCCCATCGCCGCCAGCACCACGGCGCCCGGCTCTCGGTCGTCTACGACTCGCGCGGCGCCGCCGCCCGGGCCTCGCTGGACGAGGCGCTCACCGCGTATCTGCGCGGCGAACCGCACCCCCGCGTGCTCACCGACCACCGCCTCGAACCCCGTTATCGGCGGCCGGTCTGGGTCTTCACCGGCATGGGCCCGCAGTGGTGGGCGATGGGCCGCCGGCTCTTCGCCACGGAGCCGGTCTACCGGGAGGCCGTCGAGCGCTGCGCCGAGCACATCGCCGAGCTGACCGACTGGTCGCTGACCGAGGAACTCGCCGCCGACGAGGCGCACTCCCGAATGGCCGAGACCTGGCTCGCCCAGCCCGCCAACTTCGCCGTCCAGGTCGGACTGGCCGCCCTCTGGCGCAGCCGCGGGGTCCACCCCGACGCCGTCGTGGGCCACTCCACCGGCGAGGTGGCCGCCTTCCACGAGGCCGGTGTCTACGACCTGGCCGACGCGGTCAAGGTGGTGGTCCACCGCAGCCGGCTCCAGCAGCGGCTGGCCGGCACGGGCGGCATGCTCGCCGTCGCGCTCACCGAGGCCGAGGCGGTCCGTCGGCTCCGCCCGTACGGCGACGCCGTCTCGGTGGCCGCCGTCAACAGCCCCAGCTCGCTCACCCTCGCCGGGGACGTGGCCGTACTGTCCGAGCTGGCCGCCGTACTCACCGCCGAGCAGGTCTTCTCCCGACCGCTGGCCGTCGAAGTGCCGTACCACAGCTCCCGGATGGAGCTGATCAAGGACGAGCTGCTGGAGTCGCTCGCCGATCTCAAGGCACGTCCGGCCGTGGTGCCGCTGTATCTCACGGGGCGTGAGGGCACCGCGCACGGCACCGAACTGGACGCCGGCTACTGGTGGCACAACGTCCGGGACACCGTCCGCTTCCGGCAGGCGGCGGAGCGGCTGGCCGACGACGGGTACCGCCTGTTCCTGGAGATCGGCCCGCACCCGGTGCTCGGCCGGTCGATCGTCGAGACGGTCGAGTCCCGAACCGCCCACCCGACCGGCGCCGCCCGTCCCAGTGAGGCGCGGCCCGCTGACACACGGCCCGCTGACACACGGCCAGTTGACGCCCGCCCCGGAGGGACCGGTCTCCCCTCGGTACGCACACTGCCCTCGATCCGTCGCCAGGAGGACGAACAGGCCACGTTCACCGCGTCGTTGGCCGCCCTGCACAACCTCGGGGTCGAGATCGACTGGTCGGTGCTCCAGCCCGCCGGGCGGGTGATCCCGCTGCCGCGTCACCCGTTCCGGCGGGACCGGCACTGGGTCGAGCCGAGGCCGGTCGCACAGGTCCGGCGGGGCCTGGTGGACCACCCGCTGCTCGGTCGCCGGCTGCCCGGCGCCGAACCTGCCTGGGAGGCACGCTGGGACGCCGAGGCCCTGCCGTACCTGGAGGACCACCGGATCCAGGGCACCGTGGTCTTCCCCGCCGCCGGCTTCCTGGAGATGGCCGTCCAGGCGGTCCGCACGCTGACCGGCGGCACCGACGCCGCGCTGGCGGGCATCGAGCTGCGCAAGGCGCTGTTCCTGCCCGACGGGGAGAGCCGACCCGTCCAGCTCACCCTGTCCACCGAGAACGGCGGCTTCACCGTGGCCACTCCCGCCGGGGAGGGGGCCGAGCGGACCGTACATGTCGTCGGCACCGTACGGCCCGGCCAGCGCCGCCGCCCCGCCCGGCCGCTGGACACCGCGGCGATCCGCGAACGGGCCGCCCGCCGACTGCCCGGCCCGGACTGCTACGCGGAACTGGCCGCGCTCGGCTACCACTACGGCCCGGCGTTCCAAGGCATCGAGGACGTCTGGATCGGCGCAGGCGAGGCGCTGGCCAGGGTCCGCCCGACGGAGGCGATCGCCGGCCGGGGCGCGGACCACCAGGTGCACCCGGTGATGATGGACGCCTTCTTCCAGACCTTGCTGACGCCTCAACTGTCGGCACCGGACCCCGGCGACACCGCTCTCCGGCCCCGCACCGCTATCCGACCCAGCTCCGGCATCCGGCTGCCGGTCGCCATCGACGAGGTACGGCTGGACGCGGTCGGCGACCGGCCGCTCTGGGTGCACGCCACCGTCGTCCGGGACACCGGCGCCGAACTGGTCGGCGACCTCGCGGTGTACGACGAGGAGGGCGTGCCGCTCGGCGGGATCATCGGCTTCCGTGCCGCCGACGTCGAGCGGGCCGCCACCGCCGTCGGCCCGGCGACCATCGACGGCTGGCTCGCCGAGCCGGTCTGGACGGAACTGCCGGACATCCCCGAGCCGACGGCCCGACACCCCGACGACTGGCTGCTGCTCGCCGACCGGCAGGGCGTCGCGGAGGCGCTGGCCGAGCGGATCGCCGCGCGCGGCGGCAGCAGTCTGCTGGTCCTGCCGGGCACCGGATACCGACCCGCCGAGGGCGACCGCCCGGCCGTAGTCGACCCCGGCTCCCCCACCGACCTCACCCGACTACTGGCCGACCGCCGGGCCTCCGGCGCACCCGACCCGGCCGCCGTGGTCCACCTGTGGAACCTCGACCACCCGAACCTGACGACCACCGCCCACACCGACGCGTACGACCACACGGGCCCGGCCGACGGCAGCACCACGCCCCGCCACCCCAACACCGCCCACACCACCCCGCCCACCCACGTCCCCACCCCCACCACAGTCACCTACAGCCTCATCCCCCTCGCCACCCTGCTCGCGGACGAACTCCCCGGCTGTCGGCTGCACATCGTCACCCGGTCCGCGCAGGCCACCACCGACGGTGAGCCGGTGGAACCGCTCGGGGCGCCCGCCTGGGGAATCGGCCGAGTGCTGCGTCACCAGGAGCTGCCCGGTCACCCCGGCAAGCTGGTCGACCTCGGCCCGGCCGGGCGAACCGGGCACGCCGGGGACGCCGCCGGCGAGGCGACCGCGTTGCTGCGCGAGTTCGCGCTCGCCGACGAGGACGAGATCGCGCTGCGCCCGGGCCGCAGGCTCACCTGCCGGCTGCGCCCGGCCGAGGGGCTGAGCCGACCGCTGCCGCCCAGCCTGCGCCCGGACGCCGCGTATCTGGTGACCGGTGCCTTCGGCGCGCTCGGCCGGCTGCTCTGCCGGACCCTGGTCCGGCGCGGCGCCCGGCGGCTGATCCTGGTCGGCCGGAGCCCGTTGCCGCCGCGCGAACGGTGGCGCGACCTCGACCCGGCCGGACCGGAAGGACGACGCACGGCCTTCCTGCGCGAGCTGGAGGCGCTCGGCGCCGAGCCGGTCCCGGTGACGCTGGACATCACCGACGAGTCCGCGCTCGCCGCCTGGCTGGCCGCCCACCGGCGCCTGGACCGGCCGCCGATCCGCGGGGTCTTCCATCTGGCCGGGCAGGTCCGCGACACCCTGGTGGGCGATCTGGACCGGGAGACCTTCGACGCGGTGCACGACCCCAAGGTGCTCGGCGCCCTCGCCCTGCACCGGCAGCTGGCCGCCGAACCCCTCGACCACTTCGTGCTCTTCGCCTCGATCGCCTCCCTGCTGACCACCGCGGGGCAGACCAACTACGCCGCGGGAAACGCCTTCCTGGACGCGCTGGCCCACCACCGCCGGGCACTCGGCCTCCCCGCACTCAGCCTCGACTGGGGCCCCTGGGCCACCGGAATGATCGAGGAACTGGGGCTCATCGACCACTACCGGAACAGCCGGGGCATGAGCTCGCTGGCCCCGGGGACCGGGATGGCCGTACTGGAACGGGTGCTCGGGCAGGACCGGGCCCAGCTGCTGGTCGCCACCGTGGTGGACTGGCCGGTCTTCCTCTCCTGGTACCCGGCCCCGCCGGCGCTGGTCGCCGACCTGGCCGCGACCGCCGGTGAGGCGGCCCCCGCGACCGAGCGGACCGGTCTGCTGGAGACACTGCGGGCGGCCGGGGAGACGGAGCGCCACGCGCTGCTCACCGAGGTGTTCACCACGCTGGTCGCCACCGTGCTCCGTGTGCCGGCCGAGCAGGTCGACCCGAGCGCCGGGCTCGGCGGCATCGGCCTGGACTCCCTGCTCGCGATGGAACTGCGGGCCCGCCTCACCACCGAACTCGGCACCACCCTCCCGGTGGTGGCGCTGCTGAGCAATGAGCCGGTGGCCGACCTGGTCACCCAACTGCACGCGTCGCTAGCCGAGTTGCTCGACGAGGAGGAGGCCGACCCGGGCGGGGCCGAGGTCGAACGGTACGAGGACGAGACGGCGTACCCGCTGACGCAGAACCAGAAGGCGCTCTGGTTCCTCAAGCAGCTCAACCCGGACGGCTTCGCCTACAACATCGGCGGCGCGGTCGAGGTCCGGGTGGAGCTGGAACCCGAGCTGATGGCCGTCGCGTTCCGGACCATGGTCGAACGGCACCCCAGTCTGCGGGCCAACTTCGTGCTGGACGGCGGCCGGGCGGTGCAGCGGATCTCCGCCGAGGCGGAGCCGGACTTCGGGGTCCTCGACGTCGAGCACCTGGAGTGGGACGAGATCCACGCGCTGATCGTCCGGGAGTACCGCAGGCCCTACGACCTGGAGCGCGACCCGCTGGTACGGTTCCGGCTGTTCCGGCGCGGCCCCGCCCGTTGGGTGATCATGAAGGCCGTCCATCACATCGTCTCGGACGCGATCTCCACCTTCACCTTCATCGAGGAACTGCTCGCGGTCTACGAGGGACTGCGGCGGGGCCGGGCGCCCGAACTGCCCCCCGTCACCGCGCGCTACCTGGACTTCCTCAACCGGCAGACCGAGTTCCTGGCCGGGCGCGAGGCGTCCAGGATGCTCGACTACTGGCGCTCGCACCTGCCGGCCGAGGTGCCGACCCTCAATCTGCCCCTCGACAAGCCGCGCCCGGCGGTGCAGACCCACAACGGGGCCTCCGAGTTCTTCGTCCTGGACGAGGAACTCAGCGCCCGGGTCCACGCACTGGCCCGCGAGCACAACGTCACCGTCTTCATGGTGCTGCTCAGCGCCTACTACCTGCTGCTGCACGCCTACTCGGGCCAGGACGACATCATCGTCGGCAGTCCGGTGACCGGCCGGACCGACGAGCGGTTCGCCGGTGTCTACGGCTACTTCGTCAACCCGCTGCCCCTGCATGTCTCGCTGGCCGGCGAGCCGACCGTGGCGGAGCTGCTGGACCGGGTGCGGACCACCGTACTGGGCGGGCTGGACCACCAGGAGTACCCGTTCGTGCTGCTGGTGGAGAAGCTCGGGCTGCAGCACGACCCGAGCCGCTCGGCGGTGTTCCAGGCGATGTTCATCCTGCTCCACCACAAGGTCGCCACCGAGAAGTACGGCTATCGCCTGGAGTACATCGAACTGCCCGAGGAGGAGGGGCAGTTCGACCTCACCCTGTCCGCGTACGAGGACGAGTCGGAGCGCCGGTTCCACTGCGTCCTGAAGTACAACACCGACCTCTTCCGGCCGGAGACCATGACGCGGCTGGCCGGTCATTACGTCAACCTGCTGGCGGGGCTGACCACGGCCGGCCCGGAGCGCGCGGCGACCGGCCTGGAGCTGCTCGGGCGCGAGGAACGGGCCCTGGTGCTCGGCGGCTGGAGCGGCGCGGACCGGCGGGTGCCGTACGGGGAACCGGTGCACGAGCTGATCCTGCGGGCGGCGGCCACCGACCCGGCGGCGCTCGCGGTGGCGATGCCGGCCGGGTCCGGCCCGACCGCCCGGCTCAGCTACGGCGAGCTGGCCGAGCGTTCGCGGCGGGCCGCCGCCCGGCTGCGGGCCCTGGGCGCCGGGCCCGGCACGGTGGTGGCACTCTGCCTGGAGAAGTCGCCGGAGCTGATCGTCACCCTGCTCGCGGTGCTCCGCACCGGCGCCGCCTACCTGCCGCTCGACCCCGGCGACCCACCCGACCGGCTGGCGTACCTGATCGAACACGCGGGCGCCGGCCTCCTGATCACCGAGGACCGGACCCGTCCCGGGCAGCTACCGGCCCGACTGATCACCCCCGCCGAACTCGGCGCGGTCGAGTGCACCGCGCCCGAACTCGACGCGGGCGAACTCAGCACGGCGGACGGCGAGTTCACCCACGAACCCGACGAACCAGACGAACCCGTGGCCCTGGACGCCCCGGCCTACGTCATCTACACCTCCGGATCCTCCGGCCGCCCCAAGGCCGTCCGGGTCGCCCACGGCAACCTGTCCTCGGCCTACCACGCCTGGCGCGCCGAGTACCGGCTGGACACCGACGCCAGGGTCCACCTCCAGATGGCCGGTCCCTCCTTCGACGTCTTCACCGGGGACGTCGTGCGCGCGCTCTGCTCGGGCGGGACCCTGCTGCTGGTCGGCCGGGAGGTGCTGTTCGACACCGCCCGGCTCCACGAGGTGATGCTGAGCGAGCGGGTGGACGCCGCCGAGTTCGTCCCGGCGGTGGCCCGGCTTCTGGTTGAGCACTGCGAACAGGCGGGGCTGCGGCTGGATTTCATGCGGTTGCTGGTGGTCGGCTCGGACCTGTGGAAGGTCGAGGAGTACGAGCGGCTGCGCGCCCTCTGCGGACCCCGGACCAGGCTGGTCAACTCGTACGGTCTCACCGAGGCCACGATCGACAGCGCGTACTTCGAGGGGCCGGTGGACGGGCTGGAGCCCAGCCGGACGGTGCCGATCGGGCGGCCGTTCCCGAACAGCGCCTGCTATCTGCTCGATCCGCACGGCCGTCCGGTCCCGCCCGGTGTCACCGGCGAGCTGTGGATCGGCGGCTCCGGGGTGGCGCTCGGCTACGTGGCCGACGAGGAGCGGACCGCCCGCCGGTTCGCCGCCCTGCCGCTGGGCGGCGCCGACGGCACCGAACCGGTCCGGCTCTACCGCACCGGCGACCTCGCCCGCTGGGACGCGGACGGCGGGCTGCATCTGCTCGGCCGGGCCGACGCGCAGATCAAGGTGCGCGGCCACCGGATCGAGCCGGGAGAGATCGAGAGCCGGCTCGCCGAGTGGCCCGAGCTGCGGCGGGCGGTGGTCACCGTCCGTACCGACCACGGTGGCGAGAACGTGCTCTGCGCCTACTGCGTACCGGCCCCCGGCCGGACCCTCGACCGGCGCGAACTCCGCCGCCGGCTGGCCGGCTCGCTGCCGACCTTCATGATCCCGACGCACTTCACCGAGGTGCCCGAGCTGCCGCTCACCGCCAACGGCAAGGTGGACCTCGCCGCGCTGCCCGCCCCCACGGCGGACACCGCGCAGCGGACCGCCGAGCCACCCGCCACGCTCTACGAGATCCGGATGGCCGAGCACTGGCGGGCCCTGCTGGGCATCGAGAAACCCGGGCTCCAGCACGACTTCTTCGAGTGCGGCGGTTCCTCGATCAGGCTGATCGAGCTGATCCACGGCCTCCAGGCCGAGTTCAACATCACCGTCCCGGTCAGCCGGCTGTTCGAGATCACCACCCTGCACGGGATGGCCCGGACCGTCGAGCACATCATCACGGGCCGGATCGAGGGCGGCCGACCGTACCTCTGGTTCAACCGGGAGCAGGGGCGGACCCTCTTCTGCTTCCCGCCGGCCGGCGGCCACGGTCTGGTCTACCGGCGGTTCGCGGCGCATCTGCCGGAGTACCGGCTGGTCGCCTTCAACCATGTGCCGGGGGACGACAAGGTCGACCGGTACGCGGACCTGGTCGAGTCGCTCCAGCCGGAGGGGCCGTACGCCCTGCTCGGCTACTCCCTCGGCGGCAACCTCGCGTTCGAGGTCACCAAGGAGCTGGAGCGGCGCGGCCGGACGGTCTCCCATGTGGTGATCGTCGACTCGCATCGCATCCCGGAGTCCTTCGACCTCGCCGACGAGCACATGGAGGCGTTCGAACGCGAGCTGGCCGACCATCTCGGCCGTCACACCGGCTCGGCCGTGGTCGCCGAGGAGACCCGCGCACAGGCCCGGGACTACCTGCGGTTCTGCGGCAGGACACCCAACGTCGGGGTGGTCACCGCCGTGATCGGGGTGATCGCCGACGCCGAGAAGGTGACCCTCCACGAGCCCGGCCGGCCCGGCGCCTGGCACGGCAGTTCGGCCACCCGGACGGCGGTCGTCCAGGGTTCCGGCACCCACGCAGAGATGCTCGACCCCGAGTTCATCGCCCACAACGCCGGCCTCACCCGGTCGATCCTCGACGGAGCCCCCCATGCGTCCTGAGAACGCCCTGCCCTACCCCTTCGCACCGAACGGACTTGAACTCCACCCCGTCTACGCCGAGTTGCGTGAGCGGCCGCCGGCCCGGATCCGGATGCCGTACGGCGACGGCGCCTGGCTGGTCACCCGGTACGAGGACGTCCGGGCGGTGCTGGCCGACCCCCGGTTCAGCCTGGCCGCCGCGATGGGCCGGGACCAGCCGAGGATGCGGCCCGTGGCCCGTACCGGCGCCGGTCTGTTCTCCACCGAGCCGCCCGAGCACACCCGGCTCCGCTCTCTGGTGGCCCGGGAGTTCGGCGCCCGCAGGGTCGAGCGGCTGCGTACCCGGGCCGTGGAACTGGCCGACGAACTGCTCGACGGGATGATCGCGGCGGGCCGACCGGCCGATCTGGTCGAGGACTTCGCCATCCCGATGCCGACCACCATCATCTGCGAGGTGCTCGGGCTGCCCGCCAAGGACCACCGGATGCTCTGGCACTGGGCCGAGACGGTCCTCTCCGCCATCACCCCGGGCGAGGTGCTCGCCGCCGAGGGCCTGGCGTTCATGGACTACATGGCGGGCGTGCTGGAGCTGCGCGGTCGCGAGCCGGGCGACGATCTGCTCACCACCCTGGTCCGGGCCTGCCGTGAGCAGGGCCTGATCAGTGAGGAGGAGCTGCTCTCGATCGCCTGCGACCTGCTGATCGCCGGCTTCGTCTCCACCACCAACCAGATCGGCAACTTCTTCCATCAACTGCTCTTCAAACCCGAGGAGTTGGTCCGCCTGAGGGAGCGGCCTGAGCTGATCCCGAAGGCCGTCGAGGAGCTGATGCGGTACGTGCCGCTGCTCACCGGTTTCAGCCTGCCCCGGTACGCGACCGCCGACGTCGGGCTGGGCGGGGTCACCGTCCGGGCCGGTGAGGCGGTGATGATCGCCACCGCCGCCGCCAACCGCGATCCGGCGGTCTTCCGGGACCCGGAGCGCCTCGTCCTGGACCGCCCGGTCAACCCGCACATCGGCTTCGGGCACGGCGTGCACTACTGCGTCGGCGCCCATCTGGCCCGGCTGGAGCTCCAGGTGGCGATCGAACGGGTCCTGGCCCGGCTGCCGGGCCTGCGGCCGGCCGTCCCCGAGCACGAACTGCGCTGGAAGGAGGACGCGATGGTCAACGGCCTCCAGGCGCTCCCGGTCACCTGGTGAGCGGGGGCCCGGACCACCGCTCGTACGACAACCGAGGACGACGCGAGACCAGAAGGGCGAGGGAATTGGCGCGACGGAACGACGCTGCCCACCGAAGCACTGATCGCCGAAGTACCGATCACGGAAGTACTGATCGCCGAAGCGCCGGCCGCCGACGAGAAACGATGATCATCATCGGCGGCGGTCTCGGCGGTCTGTCCACCGGGTGCTACGCCCGGATGAACGGCTACCGGACCCATGTCTTCGAGATGCACGAGATCCCCGGCGGCTCCTGCACCGGCTGGGACCGCAGCGACTTCACCTTCGACTGGTGCGTCAGCTGGCTGCTCGGCAACGGTCCGGGCAACGAGATGTACCAGATCTGGCTCGAACTGGGCGCGCTCCAGGGCAAGGAGATGCGGCACTTCGACGTGTTCAACATCGTCCGGGGCAGGGACGGCCGAGCGGTCCGCTTCTACTCCGACCCGGACCGGCTGGAGGCGCATCTGCTCGGGATCTCGCCGTCCGACGCCGCGCCGATCCGTGAGTTCTGCGCCGGTGTGCGGACCTTCCGCAAGGCGCTGGCGGTCTACCCGTTCCTCAAACCGGTCGGGCTGATGGGCCGCCTGGAGCGGTGGCGGATGATGGCGTCGTTCGTCCCGTACTTCAACACGGTCCGCAAGTCGATCGCCGTCCTGATGACGGACTACGCGCAGCGGTTCCGCGACCCGCTGCTGCGCGAGGCGTTCAACTTCATCCTCTACGAGAAGCATCCGGCCTTCCCGGTGCTGCCGTTCTACTTCCAGCTGGCCTCGCACGCCAACCGGGCGGCCGGTGTGCCCGAGGGCGGTTCGCTCGGGCTGGCCCGCTCGGTCGAGGAGCGGTACCGGGGGCTCGGCGGTGAGATCACGTACAACGCCAAGGTCGAGGAGATCCTGGTCGAGCGGGACCGCGCGGTGGGCGTACGACTCAGCGACGGCCGGGAGCACCGCGCGGACATCGTGGTCTCCGCGGCCGACGGCCACACCACGGTGATGAAGCTGCTCAAGGGCCAGTACCTGAACGACACCTACCGCAGGCTCTACACCTCGCTGATCGACCAGCCCGGCCAGCTGTCACCGGGGTACGTGTCCCTCTTCCTGGGCCTGCGCAAGCCGTTCCCCGAGGGCGACCCGTGCACCACGTATCTGCTGACGGAACGGCAGGCGAGCGAGCTGACCGGGATCCGCTGCCCGTCCATGAACGTGCAGTTCCGCACCCGGCACTATCCGGAGCTGGCGCCGCGCGGGTCCACCGTGGTGTTCGCGACGTACTTCTCCGACATCGGCCCCTGGCGGGAGCTGCACCAGGGGCCGGAGCAGTCCTCCCGGGTGCGGCGCGGGCAGGAGCTGCACACCCTGCCGGTCCGGCACGGCAAGGAGTATCTGACGGCGAAACGGCGGGTCCGCGGCGGCATCGTCTCCTTTCTGGACGAGCGGTTCCCCGGCTTCGCGGACGCGGTGGCCGTCGCCGATGTCTCGACCCCGCTCACCCAGGTCCGCTACACAGGCGTCCACGACGGCGCCTTCCCGGGCTGGAACCCGTTCGTGGAAGGCGCGGAGACGCTGGAGGAGGAGATCAGGCGGAGCGGCCCGGTGCTGCCGGGACTCTCCGACTTCTATCTCTCCGGGGTCTGGGCGACCATCGGCGGCCTGATCCGCGCGGCGGCCGCCGGACGGCATGTCACGCAGTTCATCTGCCGGGACGACGGCCTGGAGTTCACCGCCGACATCGACCGGAGCGCGCCACCGCCGACCCATCGGGTCATCCCGGTCGGCGAACCGTCGCGGCGGCCCCGGCCGTCCGGCGGGGACGGCGACGCCTCGGGCACGACGACCATCGAGACGGGAGCCCTGACATGAGGATCGAGAAATGGGTCGTCCGCGAGCACCTGGGCGGGGTGCCGGACGTCGACCGCGTCTACGAGAAGGCGGTCGAGGAGGTCGAGATCGACCTCCGCCCGGACGAGATGCTGTTCCGGACGCGGTACGTCTCGGTCGACCCGTACCAGAACGGGCTGGCGCTGGAGACGCCGGTCGGGCACCACATGGGCGCGGACTCGATCATGGAGGTGCTGGAGGCGGGCCCGGAGGCCGCGTTCCAGGTCGGCGACCTGGTCCAGGGCTTCGGCGGCTGGCGCAGCCACGTCGTGCACAACGGCGCCGAGGAGTTGTGGCGGACCGGTGCCTTCCCGATGGTCTTCCCGGCCTATCGCCGGCTCGACCCGAGCCGGTACGACGAGCGGCTGCCGCTCTCCACCGCGCTCGGCATCATGGGCGCGCCCGGGATGACCGCCTGGGGCACACTCACCACGTTCCTGGCCGTACGCCCCGGGGACACCGTGGTGATCAGCGGCGCGTCCGGCTCGATCGGCACCCTGGTGGGCCAGTTGGCGAGGCGCGCGGGCGCCGGCCGGGTGGTGGGCACCACCTCCTCACCGGGCAAGGCCGGCTATCTGCGCGGGCTCGGCTTCGACAAGGTGGTGCTCTACGACCGGGCCGACGACGCGGAGAAGGTCCGGCAGGAGCTGCTTCTCGCCGCCCCCGACGGGGTCGACCGGTACTTCGACAACCTGGGCGGGACCCTCACCGACGCGGTGTTCACCATGCTCAACGTGGACAGCCGGGTGGCCGTCTGCTGGCAGTGGGCGACCACGGTGAACGGCGAGCTGACCGGCCCCCGGCTGCTGCCGTACATCATGTTCCCGCGCACCACGATCCGTGGGATCTTCGCCCAGGAGTGGTTCACGGAGCCGCTGTTGGCGCGGATGCACGAGGAGCTGGGCGGGCTGGTCCGGAGCGGGGAGATCCGCTACGACCAGACCGTGCACCACGGCTTCGACGCGATCCCGCACGCGTACCGGACCCTCTATCTGGACCGGGAGGGGAACCGGGGCAAGGTGCTGGTCGAGGTCTGAGCGGTCTCCGGTGGCGCGTCGTCAGTCGGCCCGTAGCGGATGGGTGAGGTTCGCTCCGGTCGCCGGGTCGAACACATGGGCCTTGCCCATGTCGACCCGCAGTTCCACGGGTTCGCCCTCGCGGGCCCGGCTGGCGGCGTCCAGGCGGGCCACGATGTGATGGGTGTCGGCGCCGGTGTCGCGCAGGCCCGAGTCCTTGGCGAGCTCCTCCAGTTCGGTGGTCGTCGCGGGCCCGCCCTCCGCGGTGAAGTAGACGTACACATCGGAGCCCAGCGACTCCAGTACCTCCACGGTGGGGGTGAAGACGGGACCCGTCCGGCCCTGGTCGTGCGCCAGGGCCACATCCCCGAACGCCTCGGGTCGCAGCCCGACGATGACCTCGCGGGGCGCGTTCTGGCGTTCCAGCGCCTGCCTCGTACGGTCGTCGAGGGTCAGGTCGCCCAGGGGCGAGCGCAGGGCGCCCTCCTCCAGGGTGGCGTTGAGGAAGTTCATCGCCGGGGAGCCGATGAAGCCGGCGACGAAGATGTTGCGCGGCAGGTCGTACAGCTCGGCGGGGGTGCCGATCTGCTGGACCAGGCCCTGTCGCATGACCACGACCCGGTCGCCGAGCGTCATCGCCTCGGTCTGGTCGTGGGTGACGTACACGGTGGTGGTGCCGAGGCGGCGCTGCAACCGGGAGATCTGGGTGCGCATCTGCACCCGGAGCTTGGCGTCCAGGTTGGACAGCGGCTCGTCCATCAGGAACGCCTTGGGATCACGGACGATCGCCCGCCCCATGGCCACCCGCTGGCGCTGGCCGCCCGAGAGGTTGGCGGGCTTGCGGTCCAGGTGCTCGGTCAGGTCGAGGACGCGGGCGGCGTCCGTCACCTTGGCGTCGATGGTGGCCTTGTCCACCTTGGCCAGCCGCAGCGGGAAGCCCATGTTCTCCCGGACGTTCATGTGCGGGTAGAGGGCATAGCTCTGGAACACCATGGCGACGTCGCGTTCCTTGGGAGCGAGGTCGTTGACGACCCGGCCGCCGATGCGCAGGGTGCCCTCGGTGATGTCCTCGAGCCCGGCGATCATGTTCAGGGTGGTGGACTTGCCGCATCCGGACGGACCGACCAGGATCACGAACTCGCCGTCGGCGATGTCGAGGTCCACGTCCTTCACGGCGAGGGCCCCGTCGGGGAAACGCTTGGTGACTCCCTCGAGGATGATCTCGGCCATGGGTGGTGCCTCCTTGCCTTCCCCGTTCAGCCCTTGACTGCCCCGGAGGTCAGTCCGGCGACGATGCGCCGCTGGAAGAACAGGACGAAAACGATGATCGGGATGGTGATGACCACAGCGGCGGCGGCGATCGACCCGGTGGGCTGTTGGAACTGGGAGCTCCCGGTGAAGAACGCGATCGCGGCGGGCACCGTGCGCGCGGACTCGGTGGACGTCAGCGAGATCGCGAACAGGAAGTCGTTCCAGCAGAAGATGAACACGAGGATGGCCGTGGTGAAGACTCCCGGCGCGGCCAGCGGCACGATGACCAGCCGGAACGCCTGCGCGGGCGTCGCCCCGTCGACCTTGGCGGCCTTCTCCAGATCCCAGGGGATCTCCCGGAAGAAGGCCGACAGGGTGTAGATCGCGAGCGGCAGCGAGAAGGTCATGTACGGGATGATCAGCCCGATCCAGGTGTCGAAGATCCCGATGATCCGCTCGATGTTGAACAGCGGTGACACCAGGGAGATCGGCGGGAACATGGCGATCAGCAGGGACATACCGATGAGCACCCGCTTGCCGGGGAAGCGGAGCCTCGCCACCGCGTAGGCGGCCATGGTGCCCAGCGCCACCGCGATCACCGTGGCGATCAGGGCGATACCGATCGAGTTGATCAGCGCACGGGTGAACTCGGCGGTCTCGAAGATGCCCCGGTAGTTCTCCCAGGTCCAGTCCGTGGGGATGTAGTTGCCGTCGGTCAGGGTGGCGGGGTCCTTGAACGACAGCGCGGCGATCCACCACACGGGGAACAGCGCGTACAGCACCACCACGACGTTGATGACACCCCAGCGGGCGGCGTGCGACTTCCCGACCGCGGCCATCAGCGCTTCACCTCCGCGCCGGGCGCCGCCGTGCCGAACAGTTTGACGAAGGTGAAGGCGATGATCCCGACGCAGAGGAAGATCAGGACCGAGATCGCCGACCCGATGCCCAGGTTCAGCGCGGTGAACAGGTTGTCGTACCCGAGGATCGACAGGGAGCCGGTGTTCTGGGCGCCCGCGGTCAGGATGTAGATGTTGTCGAAGATCCGGAACGCGTCCAGGGTGCGGAAGAGCAGGGCCACCAGGATGGCCGGTTTCATCAGCGGCAGCATGACCTTGGTGAAGCGCTGCCAGGCGGTGCCGCCGTCCACCATGGCCGCCTTCAGGGTCTCCTCGGGGACCAGCGCGAGGCCCGCGAGCAGCAGCAGTGCCATGAACGGCGTCGTCTTCCACACCTCGGCGAGGATGATCAGCCAGAGGGCGGGCCACTGTTCGGTCAGCGGGGCCTCTCCGCTGGGCAGCAGTTCGGCGAGGTATCCAAGATCCGGGGTCCAGGCGTACTGCCAGGAGAAGGCGGCGACCACGGTGACGATCCCGTACGGGACGAGGACCGAGGTGCGGACGACGCCGCGCCAGAAGATCGTGCGGTGCATCACCAGGGCGAGCCCCATTCCGAGGACCAGTTCGATCGTCACGGACACGGCGGTGATGAACAGCGTGACCCAGAAGGCGTCCCACCAGAACGGGGAGGACAGCACCGCCCCGTAGTTGCTCAGGCCCACGAACTCGGCCCGTCCGGGAAAGCGCAGGTCGTATCGCTGGAGGGAGAGATAGACGGCGTACCCGATGGGGTAGGCGGTCACGGCGATCATGACGACGACGGCGGGTGCGCAGAGCAGCCAGCCGAGCCGCCGCTCCTGTCTGGCGCCGGCCGAGAGCGCCGCCCGGTCCGGCTCCGTCGGTTCCTTCTGCTCCGCTTGCTCCGTCTGGTTCACGGGATCACACCCTCGGATCGCAGGGCATCGTCGATCTGGTCCCTGATGGTGTCGACCGAGCTCACCGGCTCGATCCCGGACGGCGGGGACAGCGTGTGGGAGACCGCGATCGACACGTTCTGGTAGACCGGCGTGATCGGGCGCACGCTCGCCGACTCCAGGGCGGCCAGCACGTCCTTGGAGAAGGGGTACTCCTTCATGAACGCGGGCTCGTCGTACAGGGCGCGCAGGGTGGGCGGCAGGCCGCCTTCGAGCGCGGCGGTGAGCTGGTTCTCCCGGTTGCGCAGACACAGCGCCGCCTCGAAGGCCAGGCCGGGGTGGCGCGAGTAGGCGCTCACCGCCAGGTCGATGCCGCCGATGGTGGGCCGGGCCGGACGGTTCGCGTCGACGCGGGGGTACGGCGCCCAGCGGAAGTTCTTGAACAGTGCCGGGTTGTTCGCCTTCATCGACGGATAGACGAACGGGTAGTTGAGCTCGAACGCCGCCGTCCCCGACTCCATGGCGAGCCGGTTCTGGTCCTCCATCTGGTTGGGCAGGGAGGGGTCCGCGGCCGGGGACTTCGCCAGGTCACGCATGATCTCGGCGGCCCGCACCGCGGGAGGCCCGAGGGAGGGCTCGGTCGCGCTCGCGTTGAGGATGGAGCCGCCCGCGCTGTTGATGAGGGTGTTGAACCAGACGGTCAGGCCCTCGTACTGCGCGCCCTGGATCTCCACGAAGTGCGGTTTGCCGTCCCGGGCGAGGGCTTCGGCCATGTCCAGCATCTCGGCCCAGGTCCTGGGCGGGGTGGGCACCAGGTCCTTGCGGTACCACAGGAGCTGGGTGTTGGTGTTGTACGGGACGGCGTAGAGCCTGTCCTTCCAGGTCGAGGTCTGCAGCGGTACGCGCAGGGTGCCCTCGACGGCCTGCCGCTTGGCCTCGCCCGTCCATTCCCGGATCCAGCGCGCCTCGGCGAACTCCGCGGCCCAGGTGACGTCCAGGCCCAGGATGTCGAGCGAGTCGTCCTCGGCGGCGAGTCTGCGGACCATCTGCTGACGCTGGCCGTCGGCCGCGCGCGGGAGCTTGTTGTAGCTGATCCGGTAGCGGCCGCCCGACGCCTGGCTGCACCGGTCGGCCGCCTTCTGCAGCGCACCGGAGTCGTCGGGGAAGTTGTACCAGTTGAGCGTGGGCCTACCGGAGTCGTCGTCACCGCCACACCCGGCGAGCGCCGACGCCAGCAAGGGCAGTACGGCGAACGCCCGCAGCCATCGCGTCCCTCGGGGAC
This sequence comes from Streptomyces sp. NPDC001868, assembly GCF_040297125.1. Lineage (NCBI taxonomy): Bacteria > Bacillati > Actinomycetota > Actinomycetes > Kitasatosporales > Streptomycetaceae > Streptomyces > Streptomyces sp. NPDC001868. Next base: position 73,319 of record NZ_JBEOYO010000026.1, read on the forward strand.
TCGCGTGCACGCGCTCCACACCTCGTTTCCGGACGGTGGGACGGGAGTCGAACCAACAGCGTTTCTCTCCCGGCGAACACTAAAGACCGCATAAAGGAACATCAAGGACATATCGCATCGAATCACCCATCGGAGGGTCACCCCCGAGAATGACGAAGAGGTCATTCCCGGTTACCCGGAAATGACCTCCGACCTGCTACGACCTGCTACTTCGCAAGTCGGGACGACAGGATTTGAACCTGCGACCCCTTGACCCCCAGTCAAGTGCGCTACCAAGCTGCGCCACGTCCCGTTGCCCGTCTGACCTGGTGTTTCCCCTGGTTGAACGCGCACGGAAACAATACCGCACTCGGGCCAGTGGTCGCGCACCCGTTTATCGGGGGTGGAGGGTCACGGGCCGGGTCAGTCGGCCGCCGGGAGCCCCAACTCCGGGTAGGAGTCGAGGAGTCGGGTCGGGGCCGCCTGGCGCCAGGAGTCGGCGAGGATGTCGCGCAGCTCCGGCTCGCCCTCCAGGGCGGACAGCCGCACCCGCACCCAGGCGAAGCCCGCCTCGTGGTCGGCGATCCAGAACTTGTCGGGCTCGGCGAGCACCAGCTCGTCGCGCTCCTCCTTGGGGCAGCGCACGGCCATCGACGTCTCGTCCTCGGGCAAGGTCGCGAACATCTTTCCCGCCACCCGGAAGGTGGGCATGTTCCAGGCGACCTGCTCCGTGGTGTCGGGCAGGGAGAGGGCGGCACGGCGTACGTCTTCTGCGTCGGACATGAAACGCACGGTAGCGCCGACCACTGACAATCATCCGCCGGTTCGGTCACCCACCTGCTTGTAGTAAAGAGACGTCGGCCGCAGCGTCCCCTGCGGGTCGGCCGCGTAGTCCGGGATCGTCCCGATCCGGGTCCATCCGGCGGCGCCGTAGAGGCGCTCGGCCGGGCTGTCGGTCTCGGTGTCCAGGTGGAGCAGGGTGACGCCCGCGTCGGCTGCGGCCCGCTCGGCGGTCGCGAGGAGCGCCCGGCCGAGGCCCTGTCCACGGCCGTCCCGGTGGACCATCAGTTTGACGAGCTCGGCCCGGTGGCGGCTGTTCGGCTTGTCCGGGAAGGCCAGGCTGACGGTGCCGGCCACCCGGTCGCCGTCGCGAGCCACCCAGACAGCGAGCCCACCGGCCGCCACCGCGTCGACGCGTTCATGCCACCAGGCGACGGCCACCGCCCGGTCGAGCGGCGCGAGGAAGCCGATCGAGGCACCGCCGTTCACGGTGTCGACCATCAGATCCGCCAACTCCCCGACCAGGGAACGGAGTTCCGGGCCGTCGGGCCGGGAGATCACGGCCCCGGACGCGGGCGAGGACGCGGACACAGGCGAGGTCCCGGGCGCGGGCGCGGACACAGGCGAGGCCCCGGGCGCGGGCGCGGACGAAGGCGCGGGCACGGACCCCGCCACGGACTCGGGGCGGGATCGGGGATCGGTCATGGATTCGGTCATGGATTCGCTCACGGCTTCACCACCACCAGCGCGTACCGCGCGTCCTCGGGCCCCGGGCACCGGAACCGCGTCGCGCCCCACACCCGCATCCGCAGACAGTCCCCGGCCGCCAACCGGTGCTCGACCTCCCGGTCGGTGACGTGGAGGGTGCCGTCCAGGACCCAGAGGTGCTGTTCGAGGCCGGGTACGGACGGCCCGTCGTAGGCGAGGTCCGCGCCCGCCGTGAGCCGTCCCTCGACGAGTTCGCCACGCAGCCCGGCCGCCGGCGGTGACACGGAACGCCGTACGAATCCGGAGGCCGGGTCCTCCCAGACGGCCTGCTCCCCCGCGCGCACGACGGGGACCGGCTCGGACTCGACCTCGCTGAGCAGCTGGGACATCGTCCTGCCGTACACCCGGCAGAGACGGTTCAGCAAGGCGGCCGTGGGGCTGGTCTCCGCGCGCTCGGCCCGGGAGAGGGTCGAACGGCTCGCACCGCTGCGGTCCGCCAACTCCCCCAGGGACCAGCCGTGTTCGGCCCGCAGCTCGCCGAGGCGGGCGGCCAGACGGAGGTCGACGGAATCCAGTACGGAATCCAGTACGGAATCCAGTGCTGTCACTTCTTCGGCCACTTCTTCGGCGTCTCCCACATCCGGGATGCTATCCCGAATACGGGACGCACTCCCTACGGTGTGCGCCGGCTCACTCCGCCGCCTCCCCCAGCGCCTCCAGCGCGTCCAGCACCGGCCGGATCAGCGGATGCCCCTCCGCGCCCCGGCGTACGGCGGCGAAGACGCGGCGCGTGGGGGCCACGCCGTCGACGGGGCGTACGACCACGCCCGTGAGGTCCGTGCCGCGCAGCGCCGAGCGGGGTACGAGGGCGACGCCCGCGTCGGCGGAGGCGAGGGCGACGACGGCGCGGAAGTCGTCGGAGGAGTGTTCGAGGCGGGGCTGGAAGCCGGCGTTCTCGCAGGCCAGGACGACCACGTCATGGCAGGGGTTGCCGGGGTAGGGGCCGATCCAGGGGTCCTTGGCCAGTTCGGCGAGCGGCACCTCGGCGGCGTCGGCCAGACGGTGGGTGACCGGGACGACCGCGTCGAAGGGCTCGGCGTACAGGGAGACGTGGGTCAGGCGGGGGTCGTCGGCGGCCGGGGCGCCCCGGTACTCGACGGCGACGGCGATGTCGACCTGCCGGTCCAGGACCATCGGGAGGCTGGCGTCGCCCTCGGCGTCCTGGACGCGGAGACGGATGCCGGGCGCGGACCGTGCGAGGCGGGCCAGCGCGGGCGCGACGACCTGGGCGATACCGGTGGCGAAGGAGGCGACCGTGACGGTGCCGGCCGCGCCCGAGCTGTACGCGGCCAGTTCCGCCGCCGCCTGCTCCAGCTGGGCGAGGACCGCGTGGGTGTGGCCGAGGAGGATCTCGCCGGCCGGGGTGAGCCGTACGCCCTTGGCGCCGCGCTCGACCAGACGGTGGCCCGTCTCCTGCTCCAGGGCGGTCAGCTGCTGGGAGACGGCGGACGGGGTGAGATAGAGCGCGGCGGCAGCCGCCGTCACCGTGCGGTGGTCGGCCACCGCACGGAGGATGTGGAGCCGCCGCGCCTCGATCATGTGACCGATTCTCTCAAATGCGCGCTTTCCCTGACCGGGGCGGGCTCGGACGATGGGGGCGGGCTCGGACGATGGGGGCGGGCTCAGGCCTCCAGCTCGGCCCGCGCCGCCACGAACGCGTCGACGGCCCGGTCGACATCCGCCGTCGAGTGCGCGGCGGAGAGCTGGACGCGGATCCGGGCCTTGTCCTGCGGGACGACCGGGTAGGAGAAGCCGATCACGTACACGCCGCGCTCCAGGAGCAGTTCGGCGAGACGGGCCGCCTTCGCCGCGTCGCCGATCATGACGGGGGCGATGGGGTGGTCGCCGGGGAGGAGGTCGAAGCCCTCCTCGGTCATCCGGCGGCGGAACAGCGCGGTGTTCTCGGCGAGGCGGACCCGCAGGTCGTCGGCCGACTCCAGGAGGTCGAGCACCTTCAGGGAGGCCGCCGCGATCACCGGGGCGAGCGTGTTCGAGAAGAGGTACGGGCGGGAGCGCTGGCGCAGCAGGGCGACGATCTCGGCGCGGGCGGCGACGTAGCCGCCGGAGGCGCCGCCGAGGGCCTTGCCGAGGGTGCCGGTGACGATGTCGACGCGGTCCATGACGCCGTGCAGCTCGGGGGTGCCGCGTCCGCCGGGTCCTGTGAAGCCGACGGCGTGGGAGTCGTCGACCATGACCATGGCGTCGTGGCGGTCGGCGAGGTCGCAGATCTCTCGGAGCGGGGCGACATAGCCGTCCATGGAGAAGACACCGTCGGTGACGATCAGCTTCCGGCGGGCGCCGCCCTCGGCGGCCTCCTTCAACTGCCGTTCCAGGTCGGCGAGATCACGGTTGGCGTAGCGGAAGCGGCGGGCCTTGGACAGGCGGATGCCGTCGATGATCGAGGCGTGGTTGAGGGCGTCGGAGATCACCGCGTCCTCGGGGCCGAGCAGGGTCTCGAAGACACCGCCGTTGGCGTCGAAGCAGGAGGAGTAGAGGATCGTGTCCTCCTGGCCGAGGAACGCCGACAGCCGCGCCTCCAGCTCCTTGTGCACCTCTTGCGTACCGCAGATGAAGCGGACGGAGGCCATGCCGTAGCCCCAGCGGTCGAGGGCCTCGTGGGCGGCGGCGATCACCTCGGGGTGGTCGGCGAGGCCCAGGTAGTTGTTGGCACAGAAGTTGAGGACCTCACCGGGACGGCCGCCGGCGGTGACGGCGACCGTCGCCGACTGCGGGGTGCCGATGACCCGCTCGGGCTTGTGCAGGCCGGCGGCGCGGATCTCGTCGAGGGTGGTGCGGAGGTCGTCGCGCACGGAGTCGAACATCAGAAAGCTCCTAGGAATACGGGTGACTTGAGCGGTCCGGCTGGCTTACACGGTCCAGTTGGCTTGCGCGGTCCGGCTGTCCTATGCGGTCCGGTTGTCCTACACGCTCCAGTCGAGGATGACCTTGCCGCCGGTGCCGCTCGCCGCGTCCGCGAACGCCGCCTCGTGGTCGCGGTAGCCGTAGCGGCCGGTGATCACGGGGGCGAGGTCGAGGCCGCCCTCCAGGAGGACCGTCATCGCGTACCAGGTCTCGAACATCTCGCGGCCGTAGATCCCCTTGATGGTGATCATGGAGGTGACGATCCGGGACCAGTCGACGGCGAACTCCTCGGACGGCAGTCCGAGCATCGCGATCCGGCCGCCGTGCGTCATGTTGGCGATCATGTCGCGCATCGCGACGGGGTTGCCGGACATCTCCAGGCCGATGTCGAAGCCCTCCCGCAGGCCCAACTCCCGCTGGCCGTCGGCTATATCGGACTCCGCCACATTCAGGGCGAGGCTCACACCGATCTTCCGGGCCAGCGTCAGCCGCTCCTCGCTGACATCGGTGACCACGACATGCCGGGCGCCCGCGTGACGGGCCACCGCCGCCGCCATCAGACCGATGGGGCCCGCCCCGGTGATCAGGACGTCCTCGCCGACCAGCGGGAAGGACAGCGCGGTGTGCACGGCGTTGCCGAACGGGTCGAAGATCGCGGCCACGTCGAGGTCGACGGGGACGCGGTGCACCCAGACATTGGTCGCGGGCAGGGCCACGTACTCCGCGAAGGCCCCGTCGCGTCCGACCCCGAGGCCGACGGTGGCCCGGCACAGATGGCGGCGGCCGGCGAGACAGTTGCGGCACTTGCCGCACACGAGGTGGCCCTCGCCGCTGACCAGGTCTCCCGCCCGGATGTCGGCGACGGCGCGCCCGGTCTCCACGACCTCGCCGACGAACTCGTGGCCGGCCACGAGCGGGGTACGGATGGACTGCCGGGCCCACCCGTCCCAGGACCGGATGTGCAGATCGGTGCCGCAGATCCCGGTCCGCAGGACCTTGATCAGTACGTCACCGGGGCCGATCTCCGGCTCCGGGACGTCGACGAGCCACAGCCCGGGCTCCGCCTTCTCCTTGACCAGCGCCTTCAACGCTACGGCTCCTGTGGGTGCGCCCCCGGCGCCGGGCATGACGAACGGCCCCGTACCGGGGAGAGGGGTGGGATCGCCGATCAATCTGCCGTACGGCGGCACCCCGGGTCCATCGAGGTTTTCTTAACCTCCGCCGCAGCTTTCCTTCACACCCCGCCGGGCCAGGGGATCCGCCCCGACGCACCGGCCGCGTCCCGCCTCACGCGTCACGCGTCACGCGTCACGCGTCACGCGTCACGCGTCACGGGAACGTCTCACGCCCCTCGATCCGCGCGGCCAGCTCCGCCGCCATCGACTTGATGGTCTCCAGGCCGGCCCTGCCCCAGGGGCGCGGCTGGACGTCGAGGACGCAGACCGTGCCGAGGGCGATGCCCGTGCGGTCGAGCAGGGGGGCGCCGAGGTAGGAGCGGATGCCGTGGTCGTCGACGACGGGGTTCCCGGCGAACTTCGGGTATTCGCGTACGTCTTCGAGGACGAGTCCCTTGCGGCGGACCACGACGTAGGGGCAGAAGCCGTGGTCACGGGCGAGGTGACGATCGACCCCGAGCACCGTGGTGTCCGCCGTGGGCTCCGCCGACACATGCAGGCCGGCGAAGAACTGCCGGTTCTCGTCGATGAAGTTGACCATCGCGTACGGCACCGAGGCGACCTCGGCGAGGCGGTCCGCGAACGCGTCGAAGGCCGGTTCGGCGTACTCACCGAGGCCCAGCAGCCGCAGCCGTCCGACGCGCTCGGGTGCGTCCCGGTCCTCGGGGGTGAGCAGCAGCCGGCCGACCGGACGCGGCGGGTCGTACGTCACGTGTGGGCTCCGTGGCTCGGGAGCTGGGCCGGGGTGTGGTCGAGGAGGTGCCGTACGAGGGTGAGCAGGGTCTGGACGCCCGAGCTGGAGATCCGGGCGTCGCAGCAGACGACGGGGATCTCGGGGTCGAGGTCGAGGGCCGCGCGGACCTCGTCGGCGTCGTAGCGGAAGGAGCCGTCGAACTCGTTGATGGCGACGATGAAGCCGAGGCCGCGCTGTTCGAAGAAGTCGACGGCGGCGAAACAGTCCTCCAGACGACGGGTGTCGGCGAGGATGACGGCGCCGAGGGCTCCCTCGGAGAGTTCGTCCCACATGAACCAGAACCGCTGCTGTCCGGGTGTGCCGAACAGATAGAGCACATGGCGCTGATCGAGGGTGATGCGGCCGAAGTCCATCGCGACGGTCGTCTCGACCTTGTTCTCGATGCCGTCGAGATTGTCGGTGGCGGCGCTCACGGTGGTGAGCAGTTCCTCCGTGCTCAGCGGCGCGATCTCGCTCACCGCGCCGACGAAGGTCGTCTTGCCGACCCCGAACCCTCCCGCCACCAAGATCTTCAGTGCGGTGGGGAAAGGGTCAGAGCTGTCGTCGTAGTCCATCGAGCACTGCCTCCAGAAGAGACCGGTCTGTCGGGTTGTGGTGGAAAACCGGGGGCTTGGTGGTGAGGGCCCCGCAGTCGACGAGGTCGGACAGCAGCACCTTGGTGACCGCCGCCGGCAGCTTGAGGTGAGCGGCGACCTCGGCGACCGAGACGGGTGCCCGGCACAGGTCGAGCGCCTGTGCGTGCTCGGGGCCGAGATAGCCGAGGGGGGTCGCCCCGGTGGCCATCACCTGTGAGAGGAGATCGAGCGCGGTGGTCGGCCGGGTCCGGCCGTTGATGACGGTGTAGGGGCGTACCAGACGCCCGGCGGCGTCGTCGTACAGAGGTCCGTCGCCGGCCGCGGACACGGTCAAGGCCTCATCGCTGAGGGTTCGACGGCTTGGCGGGGCTGGGTGACCAGGTAGGGGCGGACGCTCTTGACGAGCATGGCCATCTCGTAGCCGAGGACGGCGGCGTCGGCCTCGCGTCCGGCGAGCACGGCGAGGCAGGTGCCGGAGCCCGCGGTGGAGACGAACAGCAGGGTCGAGTCGAGTTCGACGACGACCTGGCGGACGTCGCCGCCGTCACCGAAGCGGACGCCCGCGCTGCGGCCGAGGGAGTACAGGCCGGAGGCCAGGGCCGCCATGTGGTCGGCGCTGTCCGGATCGAGGCCGTGGACCGACTTCACGAGGCCGTCGCAGGAGAGCAGCACCGCGCTGGAGGTGTGCGGTACACGCTGGACGAGGCCGCTCATCAGCCAGTCGAGATCGGATACATGGCCGGTCGGCGCATCGCTCGCCATGGTGGATCGACTCCTTGGGGTGCGTTGGTCTGCGGGAGCGCAGGGGGTGGGGACCGTGGTGGGGGTGGTGAGGGGGGCGGTCATCCGGCCGGTGTGCTCCCGTCCTGCCGGGGCGTGAGGTCGTGTGCCGCGTCGAGTGCCGACGGCGGTACGGCTATGGGGGCGACGCCCCTGGGGTGTCCGCCCAGGGGTTGGGCGGCGTCCTTGTGGGGCGCGTCCATGGGGGCCAGTTCCATGCGGAGCGCGTCCGGGCGGAGCGCGTCCGGGCGGTCCGTGCCGCCGGGTGACATCGGGGCGGGGTGGCCCGTGTTCAGCCGGCCCGTGTTCAGCTGCCCCGTGTTCAGCTGTCCCGTGTCGATGCGGGACGCGGCGTCGGGGGCGGGCGGTGCGAGGTCCGCGGTGGCCGTGTCCAGCGTGGAGGTGTCCCAGTCGGAGGTCTCCATCTGGCGGGCCTCGGCGAGTCCGATGCCGCGCTGGAAGGCGGCCATCAGCCCGGGGTCGTGGCCGATGTAGTGGTCGGGGTCCTGGCGGGGCGTGGGCGCGGGGCCGCCGCGGAGCTGGGGCACGATGTGCTGCTGGGCGCGGCGGCGCGGCAGTTGGGGCTTGCCCATGGTGCCGCGCACGGCGCCGCCGACGCGCGGGGTGGGGGGCGTCCCGGCGTTCTCGGCGACGGTCCGCCGGTCGTCGGGCCGGATGCCGGGGACGGCCTCGGCCGGGTTGGGCCGCGCGTCCCGGGCGCCGCGCACCGGCAGCGGGGTCGGGCCGGAGCCGCCTCTGCCCGGACTCTGCTGGCCGCTGCCCCGGCCGGGGCCCTGCTGCCGGGGCACGGAGGCGCGGGCCGGGGTGGAGCGGTGGCCAGGCTCGGGGCGCGCGGGCTGCGCGGAGGACGGGCGGCCGGGTTGCGCGGGGGCGGGCCGGCCGGTGGTGGTGCGGCCGGGCCGCTCGGTCGTCGGGCGGTCGGCGGGGCCGGGTGCGGACGCCCGCTGTGGAGTGGCGGGCTGGACGAGGCGGGGCCCGTCGGGGCGGCGGGCGCCGGTGTGCTGCTCGGTGTGGGGCTGGGTCTGCGGCAGATCGCCCGGGTCGTTGCCGAGCAGGCCCTGGGGGACGACGAACGCGGCCTGGACGCCGCCGTAGATGTTGCTCTGGAGGCGGACCTGGATGCCGTGGCGGCGGGCCAGCTGGGAGACGACGAAGAGACCGATGCGGCCGTCCTGGAGGAGGCTGGCGACGTTGACCTGGTCGGGGTCGGCGAGCAGGGCGTTCATCTTGTTCTGCTCGGTGACGGGCATGCCGAGGCCTCGGTCCTCGACCTCGACGGCGAGCCCGGAGGTGACGAGGTTGGCGCGGAGCAGGACCTGGGTGTGCGGGGCGGAGAACACCGTGGCGTTCTCGACGAGTTCGGCGAGGAGGTGGATGACGTCGGCGACGGCGTGCCCGCGCAGGGTGCCGTCGACCGGGGGCACCAGTTTGACCCGGGAGTACTGCTCGACCTCGGCGATCGCGGAGCGCAGCACCTCGGTCATGGAGACGGGGTTGCTCCACTGGCGGCGGGAGACGGCGCCGCCGAGGACGGCGAGGTTCTCGGCGTGACGGCGGATTCGGGTGGCGAGGTGGTCGACGTGGAAGAGGCCCTTGAGGAGATCGGGGTCCTCGATCTCGTTCTCCAGGTCGTCCAGGATGGAGATCTCGCGCTGGACCAGGGACTGCAGCCGGCGTGCCAGGTTCACGAAGACTTCGAGCTTCTGTTCGCTGCCCGCGTGGCTGGAGAGCTGGGAGGCCTGGACGACGGCGGTGACGGCGCTGTCGTGGGCGCGGGCCAGGTCGGCGGTGAGCAGCTCGAAGTCGTCGGCGTCCGCGGCGGGTTTGGCCCGGGGGCCGCGCGCGGGCGGCTGGTCGCCGCGCCGGAGCGCGTCGACGAGGGCGCGCAGATCGTCCTCGCTCTTGGTGCTGATCTGCCGCAGGGCGCCCAGGCGTTCGCGGACGGACCTGGCGGTGCGGCCGGCCGCGACGGCGGCGATCGCGATGCCGGCGAGGGCCACCGCGGCGGCTCCGGCGAGGACCGCCCACAGGGTGAGGCTGGGGCGGGCGCCGCCGGCGCGGAAGGTGAAGAGGACGGCGGCGCAGGCGCTGAGGGCGACCGCGGTGGGGGGCAGGACCGCGAGGCGCACCAGCTGTGGCCGTATGTGGATCTCGGGCAGCGAGGGGACGGCACGGGTGGCCGATCGCCCGTGCCGCCCGCCCTCACGGCGGTCTGCGCGTGCGGCCGGTGCGCGAAGGTGAGACATCAGCGTCCTCGTACTGGTCCGTCTGGGCGTGGGGGGTGCCGCGTCTGGGCGACTTGGGCATGCGCCATCGCGTGTCGGTCGCGAGAGTCGAAGAATTCAGCCCTGCGTCGTCCGACGGCAACTCACAGTAGTCGCCAACGCGTCATGTGCGGTGCGCAGTTGACAAAGACCGCCGTAATGCGTCCCGCTCTGGTATGAGGCTTCGTGCGACAGTCCGATAATTCTTCGGACGCTTGTTCCTGCCGGCTTCTCTCTCTGCCCGAATTTCGATCAGAGCTGTTCAGAAAAGGTCGACAATATGCATCGAGGGCCGGGGAGCGCATTGCTCCCCGGCCCTCGACGTCAATCGAAAAATCACCCTGTCGGGAGAATTCTCGATCGGCTCTCGATCGGCTCTCGATCGGTTTCTCAGCTCTCCGCCACCAGGTCCAACCGCTCCCCCACGGGCGGCCAGGCGGGCCAGCCGCCGACCGGTCCCTGGGACACCGCACGCCACCACGGGTCGACCGGCGGCGTGTTCTTCGGCTCGAACGGCTCCCCCGGGCGCGGCGCTGCCATCGTGACCCCCGCGCCGTGCGTGGCCCACAGCATCCGCTCGCCCGGCTCGGCCCAGGCGTGCATCGCCAGGTTGAACGTCGCCCAGTGGATGGGCAGCAGCACACCGGTGGGCTCGCCGCCCTGCAGATCGAGGTGGGTCCGCAGCCCCTCGTCGGGCGTCATGTGGATGTCGGGCCAGAACTCCGAATAGGCGCCGACCTGGATCATGGTGATGTCGAACGGGCCGTGCTCGGCTCCGATGTCCTTGAAGCCGTCGAAGTACCCGGTGTCGCCGCTGTGGTAGATCCGGTGCTCGTCACCGGCGACGACCCAGGAGGCCCACAGGGTGTGCTGGGTGTTGCGCAGACCCCGGCCGCAGAAGTGCCGGGCGGGGGTGGCGGTCAGGGTGAGACCGCCGACCTTCGTGGTCTCCTGCCAGTCCAGCTCGCGGATCCGGTCCGCGGAGACACCCCAGTGCTCCAGGTGGGCGCCGACGCCGAGCGGCACGGCGAAGACCGTGTCCGTCCCCGCCAGCTCCTTGATCGTGGGCATGTCCAGGTGGTCGTAGTGGTCGTGGGAGATGACGACGACGTCGACCGGGCCGAGCGCGGCCAGCGGCAGCGGCACGGGGTGCAGCCGCTTGGGCCCGGCGAAGGCGAACGGGGAGCAGCGCTCGCCCCAGACGGGGTCGAAGAGCACCCGGTGCCCGTCGATCTCGGCGAGCACACTGGAGTGGCCCATCCATGTGATCCGCAGCCCGCTCGCCGGGGGCCGGGCCAGGTCGGCAAGGGTGGTGGAGTGCACGGGAATCAGCCCCGCCGGGGTCCGCCGCGCCCTCTCGTCCTTGCGGAAGTAGCTCTTCGCCATCTCCACGGCGGCGCTGCCGGAGGGACGGACCTGCGCGCTCTCGGGGTTCACGAAGACCCCGTTCGCGAAGTGCGGGGATCTACGGATCCGCTCCAACCGGGCACCGCTCGGATCCGCGCCGAAGGCGGCGGGCCGCGCTGCGCGCAGCCCCGAGCTCAGAGAACGGGAACCGGAACCGGACACGGCACCTCCTGGTTGATTCGCTCAGGCATCCCATTATGGTCCGCCCCTCGGACAGCGCCGGGCCCAACCCGTCACCGGCCGATGTCATACTGCCCAACCATTCAGTAGCCCCGTCTGTTCCCGCCGCCTCCACCCCCCTCAACCTCTCCGCCCGGCCTCACCGGGCCCTCCGAGGAGCCCCATGACCAGCACCCCCTTCATGTCCCTCACCTGGACCGACCACGTCACAGGTCGGCGGGGCTTCCTCGTCGTGGACCGGCTGGTGCGCGGGGTCTCCAGCGGCGGCCTGCGGATGCGCCCCGGCTGCACCCTGGACGAGGTCGCCGGACTCGCCCGCGGCATGACCATGAAGGAGGCGCTGCACTACGCCCCCGAGGGCCGTTACGTCCCGCTCGGCGGCGCCAAGGGTGGCATCGACTGCGACCCCCGGGACCCGGAGGCGTACGGCGTCCTCGTCCGCTATCTGCGTGCGACGCGCCCGTACATCGAGACGTTCTGGACCACCGGCGAGGACCTCGGGCTCACCCAGGACCTGGTGGACCGCGCGGCCGCCGAGGCGGGTCTCGTGTCGACGATCCAAGCGGTGTACCCCCTCCTCGACGACGAGGACACGGCCCGGCGGCGCCTCGCGGACGCCTTCGCGGTGCGGGTGGACGGCATCGGCCTCGACGAGCTGGTCGGCGGCTGCGGTGTCGCCGAGTCCGTGCTCACGGCCCTGGACCGGGCCGGCGCGCCGTACGCCGGGACCCGGGTCGCCGTCCAGGGGCTGGGCACCATGGGCGGGGCCACCGCCCGTTTCCTCGCCAGCGCCGGCCTCACGATCGTCGCCGTCGCCGACATCAAGGGCACGATCACGAACCCGGCGGGTCTGGACGTCGAGACGCTGCTCGCCGCCCGCGACCCGCACGGCACAATCGACCGCTCCGTGCTCGGCCCCGACGACCACGAGGCCCCCGGAGACGCCTGGCTGGCCGCCGAAGCCGACGTCCTGGTCCCCGCGGCCGTCTCCTACGCGATCGACACCACCAACCAGCACCACATCACCGCCCGGCTGATCGTCGAGGCGGCCAACATGCCCGTCCTCCCGGCCGCCGAGCAGTCGCTCGCCGCGCGCGGGGTGACCGTCCTGCCCGACGTCGTGGTCAACTCCGGGACGAACGCCTGGTGGTGGTGGACGCTGTTCGGCGACATCGGCCCCACCGCCGCCGAGGCGTTCGCCCACACCCGCCGCTCCATGCGCGCCCTCGTGGACCTGATGCTCGCCCGGGCCGAGGCCGACGGCACGACGCCCCGGGCCGCCGCCCACGCGATCGCAGCGGACCGCCTCCCGACGATCACGGACCGGTTCGGCTGGCACCGCTGACACCGGAGAGGTGGCTCGAACACCACGGCGGCCGTCCGGGGCGTGGGTAGGGTTGCCGCGTGGGCAGGGTGCGGTTGAGTGTGGCCGAGCGGCGTACGGAGCTGCTGCGGGCCGCCATCGGGCAGATCGAGGCGCGGGGCGTGGCGGCGGTAAGGATCGCCGACGTGGCCGCCGTCCTCGGGGTGAGCAACGCCCTGGTGCTCTACCACTTCTCCACCAAGGAGAGACTGGTCGCCGAGGCCTTCCGGTACGCCGCCGAGGACGACCTCGCCCATCTGCGCAAGCTGCTCGGCCGCCGCACCACGGCCCTGCGCCGGCTCCGGGCGGCGGTCCGCTGGTACGCCCCGACGGGCCAGGCCAAGGGCTGGCGCCTGTGGATCGAGGGCTGGGCGGCCGCCCTGCGCGAACCGGCTCTGCGCGAGGTCACCCGCGACCTGGACCGGCAGTGGAAGGCCGCGCTCACCGAGGTCATCGAGGCCGGCGTGGCGGCCGACGAGTTCCACTGCCCGGACCCCTCGGCGACGGCCCTCCGCCTCACCGCCCTCCTGGACGGCCTCGCCGTCCAGCTCACGGCCTACGACGGAGCCGTCTCCCGCACCCGCGCCCACGACTGGGCCGAAGAGGCCCTGGCCCACGAACTGGGCCTGACCCGGGCCTCGTTGACAGCGGCAACCCGCTGACCGCGCCCTGTCAGCAGCGCTGGGCACCGCGCCCCGTCAGAGCGCCGAGGAACCGCGCCCCGTCAGGGGCGCGGGGAACTGCGCGAGAAGCCCCACCGGACCGCACCCGCCAACGAACCCGAACCCCCGAGCTACTAGGCGCCCACAGCCCCGGCCGCCCCATGTCCCGGCCCCCGCACTCGAACCGGCCAACCGCCGGAGGCCACGCCCTCAGGCCACCGACCCGATCCGCATCTTGATGTCCCCCGGCGACAGATGCCCCTTCGCCGACACATGATCCCCGGACGACTCCCCCCGCAGCCGCCGCCCGATCCACGGCACCAGATACTCCCGCGCCCACTGGATGTTGTCGCGCCGCATCTCCAGCGTGCCGCGCGGCGGCAGCGGAGGCCACGGCTGATCGGGATCGGCGGGTATGTCGACGCCCAGCACCTGCCCGGCCCGCAGAGCGACCCGCGTGTGCCCCTCCGGCGACAGATGCAGCCGGTCGAGGTCCCAGGCCCGCCGGTCCTGCACCGTCTTGAGGGACCACAGATCCAGGACGGGACACCCGTACCGGTCGGCGATGGCCCGTACATGCAGGTTGTACGTGGCGATCTTGCCCCGCAGATGCCTCAGCACCGGCACGTCACGCGTGTCGAAGCCGGTGGTCACCAGCACGGTGCCCACGGCCGAAGTGAGCTGGGACACCGCCCGCTCGAACCGCTCGGCGACCTCGTCGGGATCGGTGCCCGGCCGGATGATGTCGTTGCCGCCCGCGCAGAAGGAGATCAGGTCGGGCGCGAGCTCCAGCGCCCGCGGCACCTGATCCTCCACGATCTGGTCGAGGAGCTTCCCCCGCACGGCCAGGTTGGTGTAATCGAAGTCGCCCTCGGGCACCCGGTCCGCGAGGAGCACCGCGAACCGGTCGGCCCAGCCGACGAACCGCCCATCGGGCCCGGGGTCGCCGACGCCCTCGGTGAAGCTGTCCCCCACCGCCACGTACGACCCGATCATTGATCTGCTGTCATTCTTCGAATCGTCTGCCACATCGGCCCATGATTCACCTTCGGATGTGACCTACGCGACCGTAATAAAGGGTTGACGGACGGTGAGATAGACCACGCGTCAAGTGTTGGTCAACCCGGAATACGCCAGGTCGAGCCGGCCGGTCGCCACACCCGGAAGTTCTCGATCCGGAAGTGACTCCATGTGGTCCGGAAGGCGAAATGCCCGCTGGTGTACGGCTGCGGGTCCGTGTGGTCGAACACGAGCCGCCCGTTGTTCCACCACCGCACGGTGGAGCCGTCCGAGAGGATCCGGACGCGGTGCGGCTCGTTCGCGACGAGCAACGGCTCGGTGTAGTCGTAGATCAGCGGCCGTACGCCCGCCTCACCGACGTACCTGCGCAGCCTCGTCGTCGTATTGGTGTTCGCGCCGTATCCGACGTAATACGTCTTCAGATGGTCGTACTCGGCAAGCGCGCCCCCTCGTGGAGTGGCGAAAAGATCATCGGGCGACCGCACATCGACGGCGTTCCAGAAGTTGTTGAGGTCCGAGACGCGGTCGTTGACCCCGCCCGCGGAGACCGGGGTGGCCGTGTACTCGATGACGTACGGCCCTTCCAGCTTCCTCCTGAACCACACCGTGGCCCCGGCCGGTACGTCGACCTCCAGCACCCCGCGCGAGGCCGTGACCGTACCGCCCCTCTCCAGCTCGACGGCCCACTGCCGGAGCCCGTGCCGGAAGTCGTCGGCGGCGATCAGCCGGCCGCGGCGCCGGTGCGGGGTCGCGGACGCGGGCCCCGCCGGGGCGAGCGCCCCGAGGGCGGCACCGGCGGCGAGGGCTCCGAAAGCTCTGCGGGTGGTCATGACGCTCCTTCTGTTCGGCCTGTGCGGTGGGGTGTCGTGATGGCCGGCGTGGGGATGCGGCGGGTCTCGGTGCCGAGGTAGTAGTCCGTGTACGTCGACTGGAGGTAGCCGCGGACGGTCCAGCCCAGCCGGTACGCGGGGTTCTGGGCGAGCGTGTAGAGCCGGGTCCCGGTGGGCTCGGTGGTGGTGTACAGCCGCAGGGCGGTGTGGTCGGCGGTCTCGGCGAGGATCTCCTCACGCCAGTCGCCGACGATGTCGCCGTAGAAGGGGGTCGCGTTGCGTGCCCCGGAGACGACACCGGCCGGGTCGAAGATCTTCGTGCTGGTCTCCGTCGCCGGGTCCCACTCGGAGACATGGGTGAAGTCCAGCAGCTCCGAACCCTTGTCGCCGTCCCACCAGATACGGAAGTTGACGCTCGGGGTGGTCGTGGCGACCTTGCCGTCCTGGACGTTGTAGACGCCGGCGCCGGGCGCGGTGACGTCGGCGGTGGAGGTCCAGTACTCGTAGCCGGGGTGCTCCGGGTCGATGTCGCCGGTGCTGCCCCGGCCGACGTCGATGTCGGTGTCGTTCTCCCAGTCCGCCGGGTGCCGGCCGGTCACCAGGCGCTCGCCGGTGTCGGCGTCGTAGTAGTACCAGGGGAACTTCGGGATGACGCCCAGCTCCGCCTGCTGAATCGCGAAGCCCTCCAGACCGGGGCGGTCGGGGTCGAGGTCGGCGATGTGGAAGCGGTCGCCGTGTCCGGCGCCGTCGACGACGTACCGGAGCGTGCCGTCGCCGTTCACCACGTAGTTGCCGTCGGCGATCTCGTCCTTGCCGTCGAGGTCGACGTCGACGGTACGGATCTGGTGGAAGCTGGTCGCGCCGCTCGCGGCGGGGACGACGTACTTCCAGCGCCGGTTCAGGTTCGTGCCGTCGAAGTCCCAGGTCTGGAAGAGGACGCGGAAGGCGCCGCGCCGGGCGCCGACGCGGGTGACCAGCTTGGTGACGAGGCTCGGGCGGACCCCGTCGAGATGGGCGATGCCGAAGTGGCCGCCGGACGGGCCGTCGGCGACGAAGTCGTCGGGGACGGGCTGCCGGGTGCGCTCGGCGCCGGTCGCGCCGTCGATCACGGAGACGAACTGACTCGCGGGCGAGTCCGCGGTGACCCGTGTCCCGTCCGCGAAGGTCGTCCCGGCGGCCGTGTGCACCAGCACCTCGGCCCGGCCGTCGCCGTCCAGGTCGAACACGGTCACGTTGTCGTCGTTGCGGTAGCCGCCGATCGCCGTCGAGCCGCTGATCGCGGCGGGCGCCGGATCGTTGGCGCCGTTCCCGCCGGCCTGCGTGTACGAGCCGGGGCCGAGGTCGACGCGCCACAGCCGCTCGCCGGTCAGTGTGTACGTCTCCAGCAGGTCGGGCCGGTCCCGGGTCCCCGAGAGCCGGCTCACGACCAGCTCGTACCGCCCGTCCCCGTCGAGGTCGCCCGGCCAGGCATGCTGCACGGTGTAACCGTCGGCGGCGGCGAGGGGAATCTCGGCGTACCCCCGGCGGAAGTCCAGCCCCGAACTCGGCTTGCTCTCCCGCCCGTTGACGACGGCCCGCACGCTGTACGCGCCCGTGCCACGGCTGTTGTCCTGGTACGTCGTCGACCGGGTGACCGGCGCCCGGTTCAGCCTCCTGCCGCCCTTGTAGACGTTGAACGCGATCGCGTCGCCGTACCGGGCGTACTCCGTGCCGAGCAGCCGCCAGCTGAGGAAGGTCCCCTTTCCGGACGGCACCGCGACCAGGCCCCGGTCCAGGTTCTCCACGACCCTGCGCGGTGTCCCGGCGGCGTGTCCGGCGGGTACGGAGAAGAGTCCGGCCAGCAGGGCGGTCGCGGTGAGGATGACGGTTCTTCGGCGTCGGGCGGTACGCACAACACTCCTTCGACGAGGCAGAAAGCGCTTGTGCGGATCACTCTTCCCGCGCCTCGCGGACGTGTCGAGGTATTGATCGGCCATGCCACAAGACCGCAACACGGTGATCATGAAACGCCGAAGGCCGGCCCCCGATCACGGGAACCGGCCTGCGCCGCGGACGGCGGGCGGAGGTGCCGTCAGACGCTGACGCCCTTCGAGCGAAGGTAGGCCAGCGGGTCGATGTCCGAGCCGTAGTCGGGGCTGGTGCGGATCTCGAAGTGGAGGTGCGGGCCGGTGACGTTGCCGGTCGCGCCGGAGAGGCCTATCTGCTGGCCGCCGCTCACGGACTGGCCCGCGGAGACGGAGAGCGAGGACAGGTGGGCGTACTGGGCGTAGTAGCCGTCGGCGAGCTTGATGACGACCTGGTTGCCGTACGCGCCGCCCCAGCCGGCGGAGACGACGGTGCCCGCGCCCACAGCCTTGAGGCTGGTGCCGGTCGGGGCCACGAAGTCGACGCCCGTGTGGTAGCCGCTGGACCACATGCTGCCGGCGGTCTTGTACGCGGTGCCGACGGTGGCGCCCTGGATGGGCACACTGAAGCCGGAGCCGTTGGACGACGAGGCCTTGTCGCTCGACGTGGAGGTCGAGGCCTGGGTGTCCTTCGCCTCCTGCTTCGCGGAACCGGAGGACTTCGAGGACTGGGACGAGTCAGACGACTCGGACGACTTGGCGGACTTCGAGGACTGCGACAGCTGCGGCTTCGACGACTGCGACGTACCGCTCGACGGGGCCTGCCCGCCGATCGACAGCTTCAGCCCCGGGTGGATCAGCGACGGGTCCGACCCGATGGCCTCACGGTTGTCCGAGTAGAGCTGCTTCCAGCCCCCCTCGACGTCCTGCTCGTCCGCGATCTTCGCAAGGTAGTCGCCGACCTTCACCGAGTAGGTCTCGGTCGCCGTCTTCTTGGTGGCGGTCTTCTCCGCCTGCGCGGCCTTCTCGACGGTGATCGTGGCCGTCTTCTCGGACACACCGGAAACGGCGGTCGCCGGGGTCGCGGCCTGGGCGCCGGCGGCTCCGATCAGCGGCAGCGCGAGCGCCGCGCCACCGGTCCCGGCGGCGGCGATGGAGCGGGTGAAACGCTGGGACTTCGGACGGCGGTGCTTACCCTTCGCGGGCATGGCGAATTCCTCTCCGGCGCCTACGAGGTGAGCTGTCGGGTGCGGACTGGAGATGTCCGGCCGTGTTTGCGCACGGCTTTACCCCTAGCCTGTTCCGGAGACCGGAACAGGCGGTGATTCCTGTGGGTCCCCCGCTCCTGCCGTGGATCGGGTCGGTATGCGGCTCCGGTCGGCGGCAGGATTGGGCGTCCGTCCGGATTGACGCCGAACGTAAGCGACTTGTGCCCACAGAGACAACCATTGGGACTTCCTGTGCGTCTTCCTACCTGATCCTTACATCAATCCACCCTCACGCTCCGTAAAAGACCGGTCCTGATTGTTTTCCAACCGCCCTGGAAACGCCTAAGAATTACGTGAACATGGCGACAGCGGAACGTCACGAATATGACGCTGCTCACGCGGCTACGACCCAGTAGGCTTTATTCCAGGGCTTGTTGGAATTACAGCTCCATTTCGGACAGTTCGCTCAAGTGCGACGCAGGCGGATAACTGCCGCATCAAAGTCACCACGCAGCCCCGTCCGCACCCCGTGATGCAACAGCACCGCCCCTCGGTACCGTTCGCCCGTTTCACGGCATTCGTACACCCCTGCCGGGTCGAGCCCGCGCAGCCGGAGCGGGGCGAGCGGCTCGCCGTACCGCTGGGCCTGGAGCCAGGCGAGGACGACGACCTCGTCACCATGGACGTACTGGACGGCGCTCAGCCCGCCCGTGGGAGGCCGCAGCCGGTAGAGATCGCCGCGCTGCACGACCGGCCGGATCTCCTTGTACCGCTCGACCCACTCCCGCGCCTCGGCCAGCTCCTCCTCCGTCCACCGGGTGAGGTCGCCGCCGACGCCGAGCACACCCGCCATGGCGCTGACGAAGCGGAACCGCAGCGAGCTGACCCGGCCGTTGAGCTGGTTGTTCGGGCTGTCGGTGACCCAGGCCGCCATGACCCGGGCCGGATGGATCTGGCTGAAGCCGTGCTGGATGGCGAGCCGGTCGAGTGGATCGGTGTTGTCGGACGTCCACACCTGGTCCGTCCGCGCCATCACCCCGAGGTCGATACGGCCGCCGCCGCCCGAGCACGACTCGAACGCCACCCCCGGATGCGCGGCCCGCAGCCGGTCCAGCAGGGCGTAGAAGGCGCGCACGTGCTCGACCCACAACTTCTGCGGATACTGCTCCCCGGGCCAGCCGGCATCCGTGAAGCAGCGGTTGAAGTCCCACTTCACATAGTCGATCGGCGCGCTGGAGAGAAGCGAGTCCAGTCGCTCCCACAAATACTCCTGGACGTCCTCGCGCGCGAGATTGAGGACGAGCTGATTACGCAGTTCCGTCTGCTTTCGTCCCGGTTGGAACTGTGCCCATTCGGGGTGCGCCCGGTACAGCTCGCTGTCCGGATTGACCATCTCCGGCTCCACCCAGATGCCGAAGCGCATACCGAGGGCGTGCACCTGGTCGGCAAGCGGCTTGAGCCCCTCCGGGAAACGGTTCGGATTGGGCGTCCAGTCGCCGAGGCCCGCCCGGTCGCTCGTCCGCGCCCCGAACCAGCCGTCGTCGACGACGAACAGCTCGACCCCGATGGCCGCCGCCAGCCGCGCGAGCGTCCCCTGCTGCTCCTCGGAGATGTCGAACTCGGTGGCCTCCCAGGAGTTGAAGAGCACCGGCCGGTCCTGGTCGGCGTCCGGGATGACGTACGCCCGCTGGTACGCGTGCCAGGCCCGGCTCGCCCCGCCGTGACCGCCGTCGCTCCACAGGCCGGCGAAGACGGGCGTGGTGAACGTCTCGCCCGTGTCCAGCCGCAGCAGACCGGACTCGTCGTATCCGGCGCCGCCGGTGATCTGCACGCGCGCGTCCGGGAGTTGGGCGACCGCGATCCGCCAGGACCCCGACCAGCCCAGCGCGCAGCCGTAGACCTCGCCGCGTTCCTCGGTGGCGTCGGTGTCGAGGGCGACCCAGGGCAGGTGCTGGTGCCCGGTGTGCCCGCGCCGGCTGCCGATGACCTTCTCGCCGTAGGTGAGGTCCCCGCGCACCAGCCGCGACTCGGCCGCCCACCGCCCGTGCAGCTGGGACAGCCGCCAGGGCTCCTCCGCGCGCGACGGCAGCGTCCAGGTCGCCGAGTCGGCGCGCAGCAGCTCCACCGCCGGCCCCTCGTTGGTGAGGGTCACCCACCGCTCGATCACGTCGTCGCGCATCCGGTAGTGCAGGGTGATCCCGAGGCCGTCGTCCGTGAACCGCAGCCGCAGCTCCTCGCCGTCGGCCTCGTGCCCCTGGAAGGTCCACTCGGTGCCGCGCCGCTCGTCCGTGCGCACGGAGAGGGCGGGCCGGGTGAAGCGGGGGCCGCCCTCGACGGGGTACTCCTCGTGCCCGTCGACCGGGGCCTCGAACGGCCAGTACGGCAGCTGCTGCCGGGCCGCCAGCTCCTCGGCGTCGGCGAGCGTGATGCCGGGGCCCCAGTGCAGGTGCAGCAGCTCGTCGTTCTCCGTGAGCCGCAGGGCATAGCTGCTCCTGGGCCCCGTAAGAAGCCAGGTACGGCCGTCGGCGCCGATTTCCAACATCAGGTCCCCACAGATTCGAACAGGTGCGATCGGGCTCCGACATCATGGCAGGTCGTCACGGGCGCTCGCGGACCCTGTGGACAACTCCGGACGGGTCGTCCGCGACCCCCTGTGGACAACCGCCTCGGGCCCGCGCAACGGCCCCTGTGGACAACTCATTGGTGTACGCACCCATGTCGTATCGTCGAGTGCGCGCCTCGGTGTCGAGTGCGTGTCCGTCGACGAGCGGCGCCGACGGCCGGAGGGGAGGAGCCCCAGTGACGCAGCAGATCCCGTCGACCGAGCCCGAGCTGACCGGAGTGCGCAACTTCCGCGATGTGGGCGGCCTGCCGACCGTGGACGGTCGCCGGGTGCGGCACGGGGTCCTGTTCCGCAGCGGCCACCTCGCGCACGCGACCGACGAGGACGCCGCGTTCCTTGCCTCGCTGGGTCTGCACACGATCTTCGACTTCCGCAACGCGGCCGACCAGAAGCTGGAGGGCCCGGACGTCGAGCTGCCCGGCGTCCTCAATGTGAACCTGCCGCTGAGCGACCCGGCGGACGGCGCCGAGTTCTGGAAGATGGTCCGGGACGGCGATCTGGACCAGCTGCGCGCCCTGCTGGACGACGGCAAGGCGGCCGGCCGGATGATCGCCTCCTACCGGACGATCATCAAGCACCGCACGTCCGAGCACTCCCGTGTGCTGCACGCCTTGGCCGAGGACAGCGTGCCCGCGCTGATGCACTGCGCGGCGGGCAAGGACCGCGCGGGCCTCTCCATCGCCGTCACGCTCCTCGCCCTGGGCGTCGAGCGCGAGGCCATCGTCGCCGACTATCTGGAGTCGAACGCCAAGCACCGCCGCTACAAGGTGCATCGCAGCAGCACCTCCGCGAGCGCCTACTCCCCGGAGGTCATGGAGCTGCTGAGCCCGCTCTTCGACGCCCGCGCCGAGTACCTCCAGATGGCCTTCGACACCGTCGACGAGACCTGGGGCGATGTCGACACCTATCTGGAGCGGGGTCTCAAGGTGACCCCGCAGATCAGGGAGCGGCTGCGCGAGCGCCTGCTCGACTAGACGATCTGGACGACCGGGCCCGCCCCCGGCCGCGCGCTCACCGCTACTGCTTGGCGCCCAGTTCGAACAGCAGGTAGATGAAGGCCGCGAAGACATGGCCGACCGCGATGTAGATGATGAGCCGCACCCACAGGGCGCGGGGGAACTTCTCTTCCAGGTCGGTCACGGTGTCTCTCCGGGGGTGGTCGGCCCGAGGCACAGCGCGGCGGTCGGGCTCTGCAGCAGGGTGTGGACGAACAGGAGGTCGGCGCCGTCGTGGTCGGCGGCGGCGATGCGGTGCGGGGTCAGCGAGTCGAAGTGCGCGCTGTCCCCGGGCGCGAGGAGATGCGCGGTGTCCCCGAGGCGCAGCCGCAGCCGCCCCTTCAGGACGTAGAGCCACTCCTCGCCGGGATGCACCCGCACGATGTCGCCCTGCGAGCCGTGCGGCACATGGACGCGCAGTGCCTGCATCCCGCGCCCGGACGCGCCCGCCTGCCAGTACGTCCAGCCGCCCGCCCGGGTCGGCTCCATGTCGGGGGCGCGCAGCACGGCGTCCCGCTCGGCGACGGTCTCGCCGAGCAGCTCCGAGACCGTCGTACCGTAGACGCGGGCCAGCGCGAGCAGCATCGGCAGCGAGGGCTGGCGCTGCCCGGTCTCCAGCCGGGAGAGGTGTGCGGGCGACAGCCCGGCGGCGCGGGCCGCGGCCTCCAGGGTGAGGGCGGCCCGGCGGCGCAGGGCCCGCAACCGCGGGGCGACGGCGGGCAGTGGCTCGTCCCTCGGGGACGCGGGCGGTGGCTCGTCCGGTGGGGGCTCGGGAGGGTGCGTACCCTCGGAGGGGCTCATGCCTCCATTCAGCCTCAGCTTTGCCTCTGCGGCAAACTTCTTGCCTCAGAGGCAAAGCCACGCGCCCGCGCTGCCGTGGGCTCCTCTATCGGTTGGCGACCGCCTGCTTCACCAGCGTCTTCCCGAAGTCCCACATCAGTCCGCCCCCGCTGTGCGCGTCGTCCATCACCTCCGTGAAGGCCGCCACGAACCGGTCCACCTCCCGCTCCCCGATGACCAGCGGCGGGATCAGCTTGATCACCTCCAGATGGTCGCCGGAGACCTGGGTGAGGATGCGGTGCCGCTGCAGCAGCGGGACGACGACCATCTGCGCGAACAGCCCCTTGCGGGCCGCCTGGAGCATGGTCCAACGGCTGCGCAGCTTCAGCGACTTGGGGCGGCCGAACTCGATGCCGATCATCAGGCCCCGGCCGCGTACCTCGCTGAGCAGCTCGTACTTGTCGATCAGTGCGGTCAGCCGGGTCTTCAGCAGCTCACCCGTGGCCCGGGCGCCCGCCACGATCTGCTCGTTCTCCATGACCGAGAGGACAGCGAGCCCGGCGGCCATGGCCTGGGCGTTGGAGCCGAAGCTCGCCGAGTGGACGAGGACGCGGTCCATCGACGAGTAGACCTTCTTGAAGATCCACTCCTTGCCGAGGGTCGCGCCGACCGGGACATAGCCGCCGGAGAGCGCCTTCGCCACGCACACCAGGTCCGGCTCGGCGCCGTCCTCGTGCTGGTAGGCGTAGAAGTCCCCGGTCCGCCCGAGCCCGGTCTGCACCTCGTCGACGATCAGCAGCGCCTTGTGCCGGTGCAGCAGCTCCTGGGCGGCGCGCAGATAGCCGGGCGGTGCCTCGTGCACGCCCTTGCCCTGGATGGGCTCGACGACGAGGGCCGCGACATCACCCTTCTTCAACTCCCTTGCCAGCGCGTCGAGATCACCGAGCGGTACGGCCGTGTCGGGCAGCAACGGCGCGAAGCCGTCCCGGAAGCCGTCCTCGCCGTTGACCGAGAGCGAGCCGGTGGTGAGCCCGTGGAAGGCGTGGTCGCAGTACAGGACGCGCGGCCTGCCGGTGGCGTACCGGGCGAACTTCAGCGCGGTCTCGACGGCCTCCGTACCGCTGTTGCCGAAGAACACCCGGTCCAGATGCTGACTGTGGGCGAGCAGCTTCTCGGCGAGCAGTCCGGGCAGCGGCTGGCAGTCGAAGCGGGTCAGGTCGGCGAGCTGTGCGTCGAGCACGTCGTGCAGCGCCTTGCGGACCACGGGGTGGTGGCGGCCGAGCCCCATCACCCCGAACCCGGCGAGCATGTCCAGGTAGTCGGCGCCGTCCGCGTCCCAGAAGTACGCGCCCTCGGCCCGCTCGTAGACCTTGTCGAAGCCGATGGTGTGCAGCATGCGCGGGAGTTGGTGGTTGAGGTGCCGGGCGTGGAGTTCGTAGCGCTCGGCGCCGCGCTCGGCCAGGAGTCTGCCGAGGTCGAACTCCCCGGTGCCGGCGGCGGGTTCCACGGTGGTCATCTACGGTTTCTCCTTGGACGGTTCGGCCTCGGACAGGTCCCCCTTCACGGACTCGTCCCGGGCGGCCAGTGAGGCGCTGATCCGTCCGGCGATCTCGAC
The DNA here is from genome assembly GCF_040297125.1 of Streptomyces sp. NPDC001868. NCBI lineage: Bacteria > Bacillati > Actinomycetota > Actinomycetes > Kitasatosporales > Streptomycetaceae > Streptomyces > Streptomyces sp. NPDC001868. The sequence continues at coordinate 97,804 of NZ_JBEOYO010000026.1, forward strand.
CGGTGTCAGCCCGATGTCCGCCAGCACCTCCCCGCGCTTGGCGTGCGCGAGGAACTGCTCCGGGATCCCGAACCGCCGTACGGGTACGTCGATCTCGGCGTCCCCCAGCGCCAGGGCCACCGCCGAACCGACCCCGGCCGCCCGGCTGTTGTCCTCCACGACGGCCACCAGCCGGTGTTCGTCGGCGAGCCAGGGCAGTGCCGGATCGACCGGCTTGACCCAGCGCGGGTCGACGACGGTGCAGCCGATACCCCGTGCCTCCAGCAGCTCGGCGGTCTGGAGGCACACCGACGCCATGACGCCGACGGCGACGAGCAGCACCGCCGGGCCGTCCGGGGAGGAGGTGCGGTGCAGGACGTCCATGCCGCCCACCCGCTCCTGGGACGGGATCTCGGGCCCCACGGACTCCTTCGGGAAGCGGATCAGCGTCGGGGCGTCGTCCACGGCGACCGCCTCCCGCAGCTGTGTCCGCAACTGCTCGGCGTCGCGCGGCGCGGCGATCCGCAGCCCCGGCACGACCTGGAGGATCGACATGTCCCACATACCGTTGTGCGACGCGCCGTCGACACCCGTCACACCGGCCCGGTCCAGGACGAAGGTGACCCCGCACCGGTGCAGCGCCACATCCATCAGCAACTGGTCGAAGGCCCGGTTGAGGAAGGTCGCGTAGACCGCCACGACCGGGTGGAGGCCGCCCGTCGCGAGCCCCGCCGCGGAGACCGCCGCGTGCTGCTCGGCGATGCCGACGTCCCACACCCGGTCCGGGAACTTCTCCGCGAACCTGCCGAGCCCGACCGGATGCAGCATCGCCGCCGTGATCGCCACGACGTCCTCGCGCTCGTCGCCGATCCGGACGATCTCGTCACCGAAGACCGAGGTCCAGGAGGGTCCGCCGGAGGGAGTGAGCGGCTCGCACGTCAGCGGGTCCATCACACCGACCGTGTGGAAGTGGTCCTCCTCGTTGGCGAGCGCGGGCTCGTACCCCCTGCCCTTCTGGGTCAGACAGTGCACGAGGACCGGCCCGTGGAAGCGCTTGGCGCGGCGCAGCGCCGACTCGACGGCCTTGGTGTCGTGCCCGTCGATCGGGCCGACGTACTTCAGGCCCAGGTCCTCGAACATCCCCTGCGGTGCGAACGCGTCCTTGAAGCCCTTCTTCGCCCCGTGCAGCGCCTCGTAGACCTCCTTGCCGACGACGGGGGTGCGCAGCAGGACCTCCTTGCCCCAGGCGAGGAACTGCTCGTAGCCGTCGGTGGTGCGCAGGGTGGCCAGGTGGTTGGCGAGGCCGCCGATGGTCGGGGAGTAGGAGCGTTCGTTGTCGTTGACGACGATGATCAGCGGCCGGTCCTTGGCGGCCGCGATGTTGTTGAGGGCCTCCCAGGCCATGCCGCCGGTCAGGGCGCCGTCGCCGATGACCGCGACCACATGGCCCTTCTCCCCCCGCACCTGGCGGGCCTTGGCGAGGCCGTCCGCCCAGCCGAGGGCGGTGGAGGCGTGGCTGTTCTCGACGATGTCGTGCTCGGACTCCTCGCGCGAGGGGTAGCCGGACAGGCCGCCCTTGCCGCGCAGTTTGGAGAAGTCCTGACGCCCTGTCAGCAGCTTGTGGACATAGCTCTGGTGACCGGTGTCCCAGACGATGCGGTCGACGGGTGACTCGAAGACCCGGTGGAGCGCGACGGAGAGTTCCACCACCCCCAGGTTGGGCCCCAGGTGACCACCGGTCCTGGCGACCGCGTGCACCAGGAACTCCCGGATTTCTTCGGCCAGTTCACCGAGTTCCGCCTCGGTCAGCGCCTTCAGGTCGCGCGGTTGCCGGATGCTCTCCAGAATCGTCACGTCGGGCCCCCTCTCGATCCGTGCTCTCTCAGCCCGTTGTCAACTCACGGTGACCGCCGGCTCCCCCGACGCGACGCCGTCCTTCTCCATCCGCTCGGCGATCTTCATCGCCTCGTCGATGAGGGTCTCCACGATCTTCGACTCGGGCACGGTCTTGATGACCTCGCCCTTCACGAAGATCTGCCCCTTGCCGTTGCCGGAGGCGACCCCCAGGTCCGCCTCCCGCGCCTCCCCGGGCCCGTTGACGACACAGCCCATGACAGCCACCCGCAAGGGCACCTCCATGCCCTCGAGACCGGCGCTGACCTCGTCCGCGAGGCGGTACACATCGACCTGCGCCCGCCCGCACGAGGGGCACGAGACGATCTCCAGCCGCCGCTGCCGCAGGTTCAGCGACTCCAGGATCTGGATGCCGACCTTGATCTCCTCGACCGGCGGGGCGCTCAGCGAGACCCGGATCGTGTCCCCGATCCCCTCGCTGAGCAGCGCCCCGAAGGCCACGGCGGACTTGATCGTGCCCTGGAACGCCGGACCGGCCTCGGTCACCCCCAGATGCAACGGGTAGTCGCACTGAGCGGCCAACTGCCGGTACGCCTCGATCATCACGACCGGGTCGTTGTGCTTGACCGAGATCTTGATGTCCCGGAAGTCGTGCTCCTCGAACAGCGAGGACTCCCACAGCGCGGACTCCACCAACGCCTCGGGCGTCGCCTTCCCGTACTTCTGCAGGAGCCGCCTGTCGAGCGAGCCGGCGTTGACCCCGATCCGGATCGGGGTCCCGTGGTCCTTCGCCGCCCGCGCGATCTCCTTGACCTTGTCGTCGAACTGCTTGATGTTGCCGGGGTTCACCCGCACCGCCGCGCACCCGGCCTCGATCGCCGCGAACACGTACTTCGGCTGGAAGTGGATGTCCGCGATCACCGGGATCTGCGACTTGCTCGCGATGGTGGCGAGGGCGTCCGCGTCGTCCTGCGTGGGGCAGGCGACACGGACGATCTGGCAGCCGGACGCGGTGAGTTCGGCGATCTGCTGCAGCGTGGCGCCGATGTCCGACGTACGGGTCGTCGTCATCGACTGCACCGACACCGGGGCCCCGCCCCCGACCGCCACCGACCCGACCTGGATCCCCCGCGACACGCGCCGCTCGGCGATCGGCCGGACCGGCAGCGCGGGAACGCCCAGCGACACGGCGGTCATCCCATCACCCCTGGTTCCCGGAGACGGTCTCGCGCAGGGCGCGCAGGGACTCCTTCAGCGATCCCATGGTGGCGAGGACGGCCGTCGGCTCGTAGCCGCAGTGCGCCATGCAGTTGGCGCAGCGCGGGTCCTTGCCCCGGCCGTAGGCGTTCCAGTCGGTGTCCTCGATCAGCTCCCGGTACGTCGTGACGTACCCGTCGCTCATCAGATAGCAGGGCCGCTGCCAGCCGAAGAGCGAGTAGTTGGGGATCGCCCACGCCGTGCACGGGAAGTCGACCTTGCCCTCCAGGAAGTCGAGGAACAGGGGCGAGTGGTTGAGCCGCCAGCGTCGCCGGTTGCCGCCCGCGAAGGCCTTCTTGAACAGCTCGCGGGTCTGCTCGACGCCGAGGAAGTGCTCCTGGTCGGGCGCCTTCTCGTAGGCGTAGGCGGGCGAGATCATCATCTCGTCGACCTTCAGGTCGTCGTTGAGGAAGTTGAGGACCTCGATGATGGTCTGCGGGGTGTCGGTGTTGAAGAAGGTCGAGTTGGTGGTCACCCGGAAGCCGCGCTTCTTGGCCTCCTTGATGGCGGCCACGGCCTCGTCGAACACCCCCTCCTTCGCCACCGACTCGTCGTGCCGCTCCCGCAGCCCGTCGATGTGCACGGCGAACGCGAAGTACGGCGAGGGCTTGAACTTCTCCATCTTCTTGCGCATCAGCAGGGCGTTGGTGCACAGGAAGACGTACTTCCTCTTCGCCACCAACTGCCGCACGATCTCGTCGATGTGAGGGTGCATCAGGGGCTCGCCGCCGGCGATGGACACCATCGGCGCACCGGACTCCAGGACGGCGCCCACGGCCTGCGCCACCGGCATGCGCTGCTTGAGCACGCCCGCCGGGTGCTGGATCTTCCCGCAGCCCTCGCACTTCAGATTGCAGGCGTAGAGCGGTTCCAGCTCGACGATCAGCGGGAACTTGTCCCGCTTGCGGAGCTTCTGTTCAGCGAGATACGTCGCCACCTTGATGGACTGGCGGAGCGGCATGGCCATCTGGCTCACCTCCTGGGGAGCAGCAAGGAACGGTGCCATTCGTAGTAAGCGGGAAGGACGGCACGAAGAACGCGGAAGGCTGATATTCCACCGCGTACCGTGCCGATCCGGACCAGTTCATGTTCTGGAGCGTCCACGACCACCCGGACGGCCGCAACCGGGCGTGCGCCGGATCGCACGGCGCAGTGGAGCGTGACGGCGGACTCCATGTCGACGGCGAGTGCGCCCGTCGCGAAGAGGCCGGACCGTTCCTGGCCGCGTACGACGTGATCGGATCCGATGAGCGGGCCGGTGTGGACCGTGCGCCCGGGCACGGCACGCTCCAGCTCCTTGACCAGACGTGCGGTGGAGACGCACGGTGTGACGACACCGCCGGGCCCCCGCGTCTCCTCGGCGACCACCAGGTCACCCGGGTGCATGCCCGGGGCGAGTCCGGCGCAGAACCCGGTGGCCAGGACGGCGGCGTCCCGCAGCTCCGGGTCGGCCAGCAGCCGGGTGACGGACCGCTCGGCGGCCCTCGGCCCCATGCCGGTGCGCAGCACGGTGACCGGGCCCCCGGCGCCGCCCCGGTCGCCGCTGCGCAGGGCGAGCTGCTCGATGCCGAGCGCGCAGGCGATCAGCAGCGGGGCCGGGGCGGCGGACGCGGTCATCGGCGTCCCTTGGCTTTCAGGACGGCCGGCTCGCCGTGGACGTACCGGCCGAGCGCGGTGAGCGGGAAGACCTGCCGGTAGAGGTGGTAGTTGATGGAGAAGTCCCAGGGGAAGCCGGTCCCGGTGAAGTACGGCTCGTCCCAGCCGCCGTCCTCCCGCTGGGTCCGGGCCAGCCACTCGACGCCGCGTTCGGTGGCCTTGGTGTCCCGCTCCCCCGCCGCGAGCAGCGCGAGCAGGGCCCACGCGGTCTGGGAGGCGGTGGAGGCGCCCTTGCCGCCCCATTCGGCGGGGTCGGGGTAGGAGCGCAGGTCCTCGCCCCAGCCGCCGTCGTCGTTCTGCACGGTCTCCAGCCAGGCCACGGCCCGGCGGATCGCGGGGTGCGCGGCGGGCAGTCCGGCGGTCACCAGCGCGGGGACCACCGATCCGGTGCCGTAGACGTAGTTGACGCCCCAGCGGCCGAACCACGCGCCGTTCGGCTCCTGTTCGGCGAGGAGCCACTCGATGCCGCGCCGGGTGCGCGGGTCGTGGGCGAGGCCCTCGACCGCGAGCATCTCCACCACATGCGCGGTGACGTCGGCGGACGGCGGGTCGATGACCTCGCCGAAGTCGCAGAACGGCAGCCGGTTGGGGAACGGGCTGGTGTTGTCGACGTCGAAGGCGCCCCACGCCCCGTTCCTCGACTGCATGCCGACGGTCCAGCGCACCCCGCGCCGGACGGCCTTCTCCACCCGCTCCGGGTCGTGGTGTCTGACCCGGCGCAGCGCGAGGACGACCTCGGCGGTGTCGTCGATGTCGGGGTAGTTGTCGTTGTGGAACTCGAACGCCCAACCACCCGGCGGGAGTTGGGGCCGCTTCACGGACCAGTCGCCGGGGCGGACGATCTCCTCGCCGAGCATCCAGTCGGCGGCCCTGACGAGTTGGGGATGGTCGGGGGGCAGGCCCGCGTCGGCGAGCGCGATGGTGGCGAGGCAGGTGTCCCACACCGGGGACTGGCAGGCCTCGATCATCCGGGCCCCGTCCTCCCGCCACACGGCGAACCGGTCGAGGGACTCCAACCCGGCCCGCATCACGGGGTGGTTGAGGTCGTAGCCGAGCAGGTGCAGCGCGATGATCGAGTACACGGCCGGCGGCTGGATGCCGCCCCAGCAGCCGTCGTTCTCCTGCCGTTCGACGATCCAGCGGGCGGCGCTGTTCATCGCGGCCCTGCGCAGCCGCTTCAGTGCCACCTTGTGGTAGCCGTGCAGCAGCTTGTCGAGCCGCTGGAAGGCGCCTTCCCAACTGCCCAGTGGATCAAGGGGCCTGGGCGGGTTGGGCCGCCCGGGGTCGGTGTGCAGCTCGTCGAGGGGGAACGGCGCCGGCCGTACCGGGCGCTTGGCGGAGACGACGGTCAGCGGCACGATCGTCTGCCGGGCCCAGCATCCGAAGTCGTAGATGTTGAGGGGCATCCACTTCGGGAAGAAGACGATCTCCGGCGGCATCTCCGGCAGGTCGTCCCACTTCCACCAGCCGAACAGCGCCAGCCAGATCCGGGTGAAGACCCGGGCGGCGGCGATCCCGCCCCGCTCCCTGATCCACGCGGACGCCTTCGCCATGTGCGGCTCGTCCGGGTCGTCCCCGGCCAGCCGCAGCGCCACGTACGCCTCGACGGTGGCGGAGAGGTCGGGCGGGCCGCCGTGGAAGGTGGCCCAGGTGCCGTCCGGGCGTTGCTCGCCTCTGATGAACAGGCCCGCGGCCCGGGTGGTCTTCTCGTCGCGGATGCCCAGGAACTGACGGAGCAGCAGGTCCTCGGCGTCCATGGTGACGTTGGTCTCCAGGTCGCCCTTCCACCAGCCCTGGACGTCCTGGAGGGAGAGCAGGAAGTCGGTGGCGCGCCGGACGGCGTGCGCGGCGGCGCCCCGGCCCCCTGCCGTCACCGGGGTGTCGTGGTCGGTGTCGCTGGCCGCGGCAGCGCGGGGCGGCAGAGCCCCGGTGCTTCCGTCGGTCGTCGCTGTCATGGCTTCCCCTTCGTGCAGTGGACGGATCTCTCTGCGGTGGGTCAGCCGTCGGCCGGTGCGTGTCCGGTGACGGGCACCGGCCGGCGACTACGCGAGGGCTATTCGACCGATGTCGGCCGGCTCCTGGGTGATGGCGGTCATCTCTTCCGTACGACGACGAAGTCGGCGAGCGCCGCGAACTCGTTCCGCACCCGCTCGGGCATCCGGATCGAGTCCAGCGCCTCGATGGCGATGGTGTGCTGGCGGCGGGCCTCCTCGGCGGTCCACCGCCGGCCGCCCGCCTCCTCGATGAGGGCGGCGCGCGCGGCGAACTCCTCCTCGGAGAAGTTCTCGAAGTCGTTGCTCTTGGCGTCGGCGGCGAGGAGTTCACCGAGCTGCTCGGAGGCCGGGCCGCCCGCCGCGAGCGCGGCCACGACCGGCAGGGACTTCTTGCGCTGGCGCAGGTCGCTCCAGGTCTGCTTGCCGGTGGAGACCGGGTCGCCCCAGATGCCCAACAGGTCGTCGACCGCCTGGAAGGCGAGGCCCAGGTGGTAGCCGTACTTCTCCAGCGTGTCGGCGGTGCGGTCGTCCGCGCCGCCGAGGACCGCGCCGATGGAGCAGGCGCAGGCGAGCAGGGCGCCGGTCTTGTTGCCCTCCATCTCCAGGCACTCCTCGACGGTGACCCGCTCGCGGTGCTCGTAGGAGATGTCCTGGGCCTGTCCGTCGATGAGCGCGCGGGTGGCCCTGGTGACGCGGCGGGTGGCGCGGGCCGCCTCGGCGGTGCCCAGTTCGAGGAGGATCTCGTTGGCGAGGACCATCAGTGCGTCGCCGACGAGGATGGCCTGGGCGGGGCCGTGCACCTTCCAGACGGTGTCGCGGTGGCGGCGCTGTTCGTCGCCGTCCATCAGGTCGTCGTGCAGCAGCGAGAAGTTGTGCACCAGTTCCACCGCGACCGCGCCGGGGACGCCGACCTCGGGCGCGGCGCCGGTGACCTCGGCGGACATGACGGCGAGCGCGGGACGTACGGCCTTGCCGCCGTCGCCGTCGGCCGGGTTGCCGTGGGCGTCGATCCAGCCGAAGTGGTAGGCGGCGACGGTGTCCATGGGGGGCGCCAGCCGGTCGACGGCCGCCCGCAGCACGGGGGTGGCCAGGGTCCGCCCGCGCTCCAGGAGCGCGGTCACGTCCACCGCGGTCCTCGCGGCGGCCGTCACGGCCGGGGGCACAGTGGGCACAGTCTCTCCAGATGTCGATGTGTTCGTGGTACCGAGAGTGGGGGGATCGGTCCGGTGCGCTTCGAGCGTCACGCCGCCTCCTCGTGGTCGAAGAGATGGTCTCGGGGCCGGCCCAGAGCGGCGAGGGCGCACTCCGCCGCACCGATGCCGCTGCGGACCGCACTCTCCATGGTCGCGGGCCACCCGGTGGCGGTCCACGCTCCGGCCAGGTACAGGCCGGGTGCCTTGGTGCGGGCGCCGGGCCTTAGCCGTCCGACGCCGGGGGTGGGAGCGAAGGTCGCGGTGCGCTCCCGGGTCACGAAGAAGTCCCTCACCTCGGCGCCCCGGGTGCCGGGCAACAGCCGTTCCAGCTCGGGCAGATACCGTGCGCGCAGTGCGGCCACGGGCGCGTCGATCTCGTCCTGGGCGGCCGACTGCGACAGCGCCAGATACTGGCCCTCCCGCAGCCCGGACGCCTCGGTGCGGTCGAAGACCCACTGCACCGGGGAGCCGAGCGCCGCGAAGAACGGCCGGCTCAGCACCTTCCGGTCGTACACCACATGGACGTTGAGGATCGGCGCGGTGCCGATCTCCAGCAGCCGCTCCGGCGCGTCGAGCGCGCCCTCGGGCAGCAGGTCGTACGTCTCGCGCTGCGGTACGGCGACGACGACCGCGTCGGCGTCGAGGCTCTCGCCTGGCACCTCGACCCGCCAACCGCCGTTGCCCAGGCGGGAGATGGAGGTGGCGCGGGTACGGAGTTCGGTGCGGACGCCCGCCGAGTCGAGTGCCTTGCGGGCCAGCCTGTCGTGCAGTTCGCCCAGCGGGACATGGGCCCAGCCGATGTCGGCCGCGCCCGGCTCGGACAGCAGCCCCGTCTTGAACACCATCGCGGCGAGCCCGAGGGAGGCGTCCTGGGCGACCGCGTTGAGGGTGGCGACCCCCACGAGGTCCCACAGCGCCTCTACGGCCCGCGGCGACTGGCCGTGCGCGGCCAGCCAGCCGCCGAAGTCCCGTTCGTCCAGCGCGGGATCGGCGAGGTCGAGTGCCTTGAGCGCCAGCGCGGCACGCCCCACCTTCGCCCGCTCGGCGAGCGAGAGATGGGTGTACGTGGCGAGGCTGCGCCCCAGATGCAGGGGGACGGGCAGCGCGTCGCGCCGCAGCCTGCCGAGGCGCCGCCCGGGACGGCCCTCGGCGTCGAGAACGGGCACGTCGAGACGGTCCTGCAGCGGCGCGAGCGCGGCCCCGTCGACACGGTCGAGGAACCAGCGGTAGGCGGTGCAGCACCGCAGATACACATGCTGTCCGTTGTCGACGGTCAGCTCGCCGCGCTGGAAGGAGAAGGCGAGCCCGCCTAGGCGGGGCCGTCCTTCCAGCAGCGTGACCTGTACGCCGGCGTCGGCGAGCGAGAGCGCGGCGGTGATGCCCGCCAACCCTCCGCCGACCACCACGGCCGTGCTCCGGGGGCGGCCCGTACGGTCCGCGTCCGGCAGTCCCTCGGACTGTGCGCCGTCGGTCATCGTGCACCCTCCCCTGCCGGTCCGCCGGCGAGCCGGATCGGTCCACGGGCGGCCGTCGCAGTCAGGGACGCCCCCGTGTGGCGGAGGGTTGCGTACCACTTTTCCCCGATGGGTTCTCCTTGGGCCGGATTGTCCATCAGACGCGCCTCCTGACGGTACGGCGCGACACATGGCGGGCGTCCAGACCGGACAGGCCGCGTACGGCGACATACGCCTTCTCGCGGCCGGGCAGCGAGACCCGGCCGCGCAGAACGGCCTCCGGCTCGCGTTCGATGCGGTCGAGGAGGCGGCGGTAGATGCCGGCCATGGCGGCGACACAGGCGCCGCTGCGCCGGTCGAGCATCGGGAGCAGTCCATAGCCCTCGGCGAAGAGGGCGCGGGCCCGGCGCACCTCGAAGTGCACCAGACCCGCGAAGTCGGAGTCGGCCGGCGGGAGCGGCCCGGCGAACCCGGCCGAGCAGCCGAATTTCGCGAGGTCGTCGGCGGGGAGATAGGTGCGGCCCCCCTCCGCGTCCTCGCGAACGTCTCTGAGGATGTTGGTCAGTTGGAGCGCGAGCCCGAGGGTGTCGGCGTACTCCGGCGCGCGTTCCGCACCACGCGCCCCCGGTTCCGTGCCGAAGACGCCGAGCGAGAGGCGTCCGATGGCGCCGGCGACACAGCGGCAGTAGACCTTCAGGTCGTCCCAGGTCTCGTAGTGCTCGCCGTGGACGTCCATGAGGACGCCGTCGATGAGTTCGTCGAGGGCGTCGAGCGGGATCGGGAAGGCCGTCGCGGCGTGGGCGAGGGCGACCGCGACGGGGTCGGTGTCGTCCTCGTCGACGGAGCCGTCCCGGACGCGGGTGAGCAGCGCTCTGGTGTCCTCCAGCCGGGCCGCCTTGACCTGGACCGCGAGGGCGCCGTCACCGATGTCGTCGACGCGCCGGGAGAAGGCGTACAGCGCGGACATGGCGCGGCGTTTGGGGGTCGGCAGCAGTCTGATGCCGTAGGCGAAGTTGCGGGCCTGCTGTCCGGTGACGGCCTCGCAGTAGCTGTAGGCGGCGAGTACCGGCGCGGCCGTGTGCGGTTCCGACTCCACGGTCCGGATCACCCCTCTCCTCGCAGGGTCGCGCCCACCTCGCGCAGCAGCCGGAGCTTGCCGGACTTGGGCGGGCCGGGAAGTACGTCGAATTCGGCGGCGGTGATCGCGTGGACGGCCGCCCTTCCTCCCGCCACGAACCCCGCGAGGAGCAGCCTCAGCCTGCCGTGGACGCTGCTCACGAGGGGAGTGCCGTCATCGAGGAGATTCCGGGCGCGTTCCGTCTCGTACGCGACCAGCGCGCGCACCGACGCGTTCGCCGTGGGCATGGCGAGGTCGGCCTCCTGGACATGGAAGCGCTTCATGTCCGCGGCGGGCAGGTAGATCCGGTCGCGGCCCAGGTCCTCGGCCACGTCCTGGAGGTGTTCGACGAGCTGCAGCGCGGTGCAGATCGCGTCGGAGTGCCGGATCCGCTCGGGGGTGGTGGCGCCGGTGACGGCGAGGACCAGATGGCCGACCGGGTTCGCGGACAGGGCGCAGTAGGCGAGCAGGTCGTCGTAGGTCTCGTACCGCTTGACCAGCTGGTCCTGGCGGTTGGCGGCGATCAGGGCGAGGAACGGCTCGGGGGTGAGGGAGCGGCGGCGGACGGTGTGCCGGAGCCGGCGCAGCAGCGGGTGGCGCGGGGTGCCGTCGAAGACCCTGGCGAGGTCGGCCTCGAAGGCGTCGAGGAGGAGCAGCCGGTCGTCGGCGTCCTGTGGGGAGACGCCCAGGAGGCGGGCGTCGGCGCCGCCGGGGGCGAGGTCGCCGTCGCCGATGTCGTCGACGAGGCGGGCGAATCCGTAGACGGCCATCAGGTCGTCGCGCCAGGCCCTGGGCAGGAAGAACGGGGCGACGGGGAAGTTCTCGGCGCCGGCCTTGTCGAGGGTGTCGCGCTCCGGGTCCCCGGTGCTCGCCGTCCCGGTCTCGGTCACCGCTCGTCACCCGGCGCGGGAACGGCAGAAGCGTGCTTGAGCTGGGGAGTCTCCGTAGCCATGGCCGTCACATCTCCCGTTCTACACTGCCGACCCAATACGCACTATTTCGGACACGCCGCCCGGTGGGCGGCGTCTGCGGCTGATGCCGGGTGTCGCGCATTATGGACCCACTTGCCGCGATTCGGCACCGGTACAGCTTACGTTGTACAACGCCCCCTGCTTCGTCGGGGTGTCCTGCACATCACAAGAACGCACCGATTGCCCCTAAGAATCCTATGGGTGGCCGGAGTTGACGCAGTCCTTGCCGGAGTTGGCGTTTCCTTTGCGGATTCCGGGCTCCGGCCCCTCAGGGAGGCCGGGTCCCGGTATCCCTCGCAGACGCCGGGCCCCGCCGGAGCAGTTCCAGCGGGGCCCCGGTCGTTTCGGGCTACTTGCCCGTGAACTTCTCGTATTCCTTCAGGACCTCGTCCGTGGGTCCGTCCATGCGCAGTTCGCCGCGTTCCAGCCACAGGACGCGGTCGCAGGTGTCGCGGATGGACTTGTTGTTGTGGCTGACCAGGAAGACCGTGCCGGCCTCCTTGCGCAGCTCGCGGATGCGGGCCTCGGAGCGCTTCTGGAAGGCGCGGTCGCCGGTGGCGAGGGCCTCGTCGATCATCAGGACGTCGTGGTCCTTGGCCGCCGCGATGGAGAAGCGCAGGCGGGCCGCCATGCCGGAGGAGTACGTGCGCATCGGCAGGGTGATGAAGTCGCCCTTCTCGTTGATGCCGGAGAAGTCGACGATCCCCTGGTAGCGCTCCCGGATCTGCTCGCGGGACATGCCCATCGCGAGGCCGCCCAATATGACGTTCCGTTCGCCCGTGAGGTCGTTCATCAGGGCCGCGTTGACGCCGAGCAGCGAGGGCTGGCCGTCGGTGTAGACCTTGCCCTGCTCCGCCGGGAGCAGACCGGCGATGGCGCGCAGCAGGGTGGACTTGCCGGAGCCGTTGGAGCCGATCAGGCCGATGGCCTCGCCCCGGTAGGCGATGAAGGAGACGCCCTTGACGGCGTGCACCTTGCGGACGCCCCGCTCCTCGCCACGCTTGAGGATGCGGCTGAGGGCGGCGGTGGCACTGCCCTTGCCGGTCTTGGCGCCGTTGACGCGGTAGACGATGTGCAGTTCGTCCGCGATGACGGTGGGGATGAGTGACTCAGCCACGGCCGTACCTCTCCTCGGCCTTCCAGAAGTACACGAAGCCGCCGAGCGCGATCAGCGCGGCCCAGCCGCCGGCGACCGCCCATACGTGCGGGGGCAGGTTCTCCGAGCCGTAGCCGTCGATCAGGGCGAAACGCATCAGGTCCATGTAGATCGCGGCCGGGTTCCACTGGAGGATGTCGGCGATCCACTTGGGATGGTCGGCGAGCATCACCGGGATGGAGAACATGACGCCGGAGGCGTACATCCAGGTCCGCATCACGAACGGCATCAGCTGCGCGAGGTCCGGGGTCTTGGAACCCATGCGGGCCATGATCAGCGCGAGGCCGGTGTTGAACAGGAACTGCAGCACCAGCACGGGGACGATCAGCAGCCAGGACAGCCGCGGATAGCTGCCGAAGCCGACCGCCACGCAGAACAGCACGATCATCGAGAACAGCAGCTGCTGGAGCTGCTGGAGCGCGAAGGAGATGGGCAGCGAGGCACGCGGGAAGTGCAGGGCGCGCACCAGGCCCAGGTTGCCGGAGATCGCGCGGACACCCGCCATCACCGAGCTCTGCGTGAAGGTGAACACGAACACGCCCGTGACCAGGAACGGGATGTACACCTCGCGCGACATGCCCCGGTCGGCGTTGAGGATCAGGCCGAAGATCAGGAAGTACACGAGTGCGTTGAGCAGCGGGGTGGCCACCTGCCACAGCTGGCCGAGCTTGGCCTGGCTGTACTGCGCGGTGAGCTTCGCCTGGGAGAAGGCGAGGATGAAGTGACGCCGCCCCCACATCTGGCGGACGTACTCGGCGAGTCCGGGCCGGGCGCCGCTCACGGCGAGCCCGTACTTGGCGGCCAGTTCCGTGGCGGAGAGCCCGTCGTCGGGCGACGGACGGTCGCTCACCACAACCCTGCCGTCATGCGTTGTCTCACTCACAAATGGAAACTTTCGTCCTCAAAGTGCGCAGCCTGGTCGGGCCGAGGCGGAAACCTGGACCGGGTACGGCCGAATGCTCTCAGATTTCGAGCTTGTCAGATGACGGGCGGCCGGCCCAGCCGGGTCAGCCGCCACACCGTACGCCACTTCATGGGCCGGCGGGGGCCGCACGGGCTCGTCCACCCCTCCTTGAAGCCGCCCAGCCAGGCTCTCAGAGCGGGGCGGGAGGGCTTGCGCAGCAGCGTCAGCAGCAGCCAGACGCCCAGATAGACCGGGACCAGGGGGGCCGGGAGGTTACGGCGCGCGAGCCAGACGCGGTTGCGCGCGACCATGCGGTGGTAGACCGCGTGCCGGGAGGGCGCGGTCGTGGGGTGGTACAGCACCATGTCGGACCGGTAGTCGATCATCCAGCCCGCGTCGAGGGCCCGCCATGCCAGGTCGGTTTCCTCGTGTGCGTAGAAGAATTCGTCCGGGAGGCCGCCGACTTCGGCGAAGACCTGGGTGCGTACGGCGTTGGCGCCGCCGAGGAAGGTGGTGACCCGGGAGGAGCGCATCGGGTCGGCGGCCCGCAGCCGGGGCACATGGCGCCGCTGGGTCTCCCCGCTGTCCGGGTCGGCGATACGGAAGCTGACGATGCCGAGCTTCGGGTCCGCCTCGAAGGCGCGGCGGCAGAGTTCGGCGGTGTCGTGGTGGGCGAGCAGGCCGTCGTCGTCGAGGAAGAGGAGGACGTCGACGTCCCGGCCGCTGGGGCCGAACGCCTCGATGCCTATGTTGCGGCCGCCGGGGATGCCGAGGTTCTCGGGCAGCTCGACCGTCCGTACGCCCTCGGGGACGTCCGGGACGGGCGAGCCGTTGCCGACGACGACCGCCTCGACCCGGTCGCCCTCCTGCTTGGCGACCGAGTCGAGGAGGGCGCGGAGTTCGTCGGGGCGGTTGCCCATGGTGATGATCACCGCGCCGACCTTCATGGCGCCGCTCACTTCAGCCTGCTGGAGGCGAGGATGGACACCAGGTGCAGCAGTGTCTGGAGCAGCGCGATGCCGGCGAGTACGGCGACGCCGAGCCGGGAGAAGAAGAGGTCGCCCCGGGCCTGGTCCACGATCGCGAGGACCAGGATCAGCAGGGAAGCCTCGACGCCGAGGATGAGCCGGTGGAACTTCAGCGCGGCGGCGGCCTTGCGGGCCAGTGCCATGCCGGAGGAGCGCGGCTCGGAGGCCGACTCCTGGACCGGCGGCTTGCCGGTCTGGTGCCGGGCGACCCCGACGAGGTCCGTCTCGGCCTTGATCAGGATGGCGCCGAGGGCGGCGAGGGTGCCGAGGAAGGCCCACAGCCAGTCGATCCGGCCGGTGCCCCACAGGTCGGCGGCGCGCAGCCCGAAGCCGACGAGCACGGCCGCGTCGCACAGATAGGCGCCGACGCGGTCGACGTAGACGCCCGCCATCGAGAACTGCTTGCGCCAGCGGGCGATCTCGCCGTCGACGCAGTCGAACAGCAGGTACAGCTGGACCATCAGCACACCGAGGACGGCGCCCGTGATGCCCGGAACCAGCAGGGCCGGGGCGGCGAGGACGCCGAAGACGGTCATCAGGTAGGTCAGCTGGTTGGGCGTGACCCGGGTGTTCACCAGGTGCCGGTCGATGCGCAGGGAGATCTCGCGCATGTAGAGCCGGCCGGCCCAGTGCTCGCCGCTCCGCCGGTCCTTCACACCCGGGGGGTGAACGACCGGGCGGAGTTCAGCTACCGATGGCTTTGGCATAGTCGGCGTAGGCGTCCTTGATCTGTTCGGTGCTCAGTTCGAGGTGTTCCAGGATGGTGTAACGGCCCGGCCGGGTCTGCGGGGCGAACTCCACGACCTGGACGAACTCGTCCACGGTGAAGCCGATCTCGTCCGGCAGGACGGGCAGCCCGTGGTGGCGCAGGACCTCGACCATCTGGCCGGCGACCTCGTGGTTGCCGCGCAGGAACGTGGCGAACGCGCCGCCGAGGCCGCACTGTTCGCCGTGCAGGGCGTTGCGCTTGGGGAAGCTGAGGTCGAACGCGTGGCTGATCTCGTGGCAGGCGCCCGAGGCGGGACGGCTGTCGCCGGCCACGGACATCGAGATCCCGCACAGGACCAGGGACTCGGAGAGCGTGGTCAGGAACTCGTCGTCGCCGACCCCGCCGGGGTGGCGAAGGACCGCCTCGGCGGCCTGGCGGGCCATGGCGGCGGCCAGTCCGTCGACCTTCTCGCCGGTCTCCCGGCTGGACAGCTCCCAGTCGGCCACGGCGGAGATCTTGCAGATCACATCGCCGATACCGGCCCGCACGAAGCGCACCGGGGCCTCACGGATGACGTCCAGGTCGATGACGATCCCGATCGGGTTCGGCACACCGTACGAGCCGCGGCCCGCGTCGTTGTCGAGCGTGGCGACCGGGGAGCACAGACCGTCGTTGGCGAGGTTCGTGGCCACGGCGACCAGCGGCAGACCGACCCGGGCGGCCGCGTACTTGGCGCAGTCGATGACCTTGCCGCCGCCGAGCCCGACCACGGCGTCGTAGTGACCGCCCTTCTTGATCGAGTCGGCGAGCCGCACGGCACCGTCGATGGTGCCGTCGGCGTCGCAGAACCAGTCGGCCTCCGGGAACGCGGGGGCGAACCGGTCGCGCAGCGCCGCGCCGGAGCCGGCGCTGATCGCGAAGGCCAGCCGGCCCGACGGCGCGATGCGCTGGTCGGACAGGATCGCCGCCAGGTCATCGAGCGCGCCGGGACGGATGTCCACCACGACCGGCGAGGGGATGAGCCTCGTCAGTACTGGCACGCGATCTCACGTCCCTTGGCGAGGTCGTCGTGGTTGTCGATCTCGACCCACTTGACGTCGCCGATGGGGGCCACGTCGATCCGGAAGCCGCGGTTCACGAGCTCCTGGTAGCCGTGCTCGTAGAACTGCTGCGGGTCCGTCTCGAAGACCGTCTTCAGGGCGTCGGCCAGCTCGTCGGCGGCCTCGCCCTCGATGAGGGTGACGCCGATGTACTCACCGGTCGCCTCGGCGGGGTCCATCAGCTTGGTGATCTTCGTCATGCCACCCTCGGGGCCGACGACGACCTTCATCTCCTCGTCGGCGAGGGACTTCACCGTGTCGAGGGCGAGGATGATCTTCTTGCCGTCGCCGCGGGCGGCGAGCAGGGTCTTCTCGACGGAGACCGGGTGCACGGTGTCGCCGTTGGCGAGGATCACCGAGTGCTTGATGGCGTCACGGCCGCACCACAGGGAGTAGGCGTTGTTCCACTCCTCGGCCTTGTCGTTGTCGATGAGGGTGATCTTGACCCCGTACTTGGCCTCCAGCGCCTCGCGGCGCTCGTAGACGGCCTCCTTGCGGTAGCCGACGATGATCGCGACCTCGGTCAGGCCGATCTCGGCGAAGTTGCCGAGGGTGAGGTCGAGAACGGTGAGGCTGTCCTCGTTGCCTTCGGGGCCGACCGGCACCAGTGCCTTGGGCAGGGTGTCGGTGTAGGGGCGAAGACGCCGTCCGGCGCCGGCCGCCAGCACGAGGCCGATCATGCGGGTTCTCCTTCATCGTGTACGGCGGGTGCGCCTGTTTTATGGGCGGTCACCCAGAAGCGGATGCTCTCGACGAGCACCAGCAGCGCCACGGCCACGGCGAGAGCCGTGAGCGCGACCTTGAACTCTGTGGGCGCGAGCAGCGCGGCCAGGACGGTGACCAGCAGGGTCCTGCCTTCGTGACCGCCGATCGCCCGCACCAGCCACCTCGGTGGCGCGCCGGCGTCGCCGCGGATGCGGTACACCGTGTCGTAGTGATGGTAGGCGACCGCGGCCACCAGCCCGAAAGCCGCGGGAAGTGCTCCGTTCACATCGGCTTTGATCGCCAGTACCAGAACGGTGCCGTATTCGGCGGCGCGGAACAGCGGGGGGATCAGCCAGTCGAGGGGGCCCTTGAGGGAGCGCTCGACGGCTTCGGCCGACAGCCCGACGTACAGGGCGGCCATGGCGACGACCTGCCAAGCAGGGCCCCAGACCCAGGCGGCGGTCACCACGGCCACGGCTCCGAAGGCCGCGCTGAGCAGTGCCGTCTTGCGCGGCGGGCCCGGCAGGAGCCGCGCCAGCGCTTCGGCGAGCGGGCCGGTGTCCGCGAGGTCCGCCAGCGCCTGGGCCGCCCGGTCCGTCCGCTGCGCCTTGCGCGTCAGCGAGCGCAGCACACGGCCCGCCGTCGTGTACGTCGCGGCGAAGGCGCAGCCGATGAGCAGCGCGTAGAAGGTGATACGAGGGGTGGTGAGCGCCGTGAGGACGGCGATCATGGCCCAGCGCTCGCCGATCGGGAGGACGATCATGCGGCGGACCCAGACCGTCCAGCCGACGCTGTCGAGTTTGTCGGAGAGAGCGGCGGTGGGGCTGGTGTTGGCGGTGGCGTCGTGGTTCGCCTCGTTGAAGGAGAAGTCGACGACGTGGCGGCAGGTCTGGAGGACCATCGCGCCCAGGGCGAGGGCCCATACGTCGTCGCCGCCGCGGGCGGCGCCGAGGGCGAGGCCCGCGTAGTAGGCGTACTCCTTGGCGCGGTCGAAGGTGGCGTCGAGCCAGGCGCCGAGGGTGGAGTACTGCAGCGAGTAGCGGGCCAGCTGGCCGTCGGTGCAGTCGAGGACGAAGGAGAAGAGGAGCAGCAGGCCGGCCGCGACGAAGCCGCCGCGGGTGCCGGTGGCCGCGCAGCCCGCCGCGATCAGGGCGGTGATCAGCGAGGCGGTGGTGACCTGGTTCGGGGTCAGGCCCCGGCGGGCGCACCAGCGGGCGAGGTAGCGGGAGTACGGGCTGATGCAGTACGTGGTGAAGAAGCCGTCGCGGGACTTCACCGCCGTACGCAGCCGTACGGCCTCGTCGTCGACGGCGGCGACCTGCTGGCGGGCCTCGTTGCGGGCCTGCGGGTCGGCGGGGACGGCGGCGACCAGGGTGCCCAGCTCGGGCCGGTACAGGCTGACGCCGTCCGCGTCGAGTGCGGCGACGACCCGGTCGGCGACGCCCTCGACGGCGACGGCGGTGCTGCCGCTCGCGGTGGAGTTCTCGCGGGCCAGCGCCCGGGTCAGCGCCTGCCGGGCGGCGGCCCGTACGGTCACGGCGCCCGGCAGGGCGGCGGCGTCGAAGCGGGGGTCGGTGAGTCCCAGGCGCAGCGCGTGGACGTGGCCCACGAACCGGGCGTCCACGATCGCGACCCGCTGGTCCGCGGGCACCGTCGCCAGGAGCGTCTCGGCGTCACCGGCGCCGGAGGCGACCCGCACGTCGAAGCCGAGCGACCGCAGATCGCCCTCCAGCGACGATCCGGGCACCGGCTGACCGGTGAGGATGGCGGTGGACAGACGAACTCACTCCCTGGGTACCGACGCGACCGCGCCGGACATGTGTGTGGTGGAGGCGCCCTGGGCCTGGGGCCGGCGGCGTGTCGGCAGAGGTTATCGGATGAAGAGAAGCGGGTGTTCACCACCCGTTCACGGCCCGATCAGTTCAACCTGCTCAAGCCGTCGCCCCTCCGCCGCGATCATCATCGGGGATTTGAGGGTTGTCCCACAAACTCCGTTGCGGATATCGGTTGATAGACACGCAAAGCGATGGGTCCACTGCAGCGCCCCTTGAAGGGGCGCGGGGAACTGCGCGACCAGCCACAACCCACGCGCACCCGCCATCCCTCCACACCCCCCACGGCGAATAGGCACAACACGCACCCCACATAAGGTTGACCGCATGACATGGCTGATCACAGGCGGGGCGGGCTACATCGGCGCACACGTGGCGAGGGTCATGACCGCCGCCGGCGAACGGGTCGTCACGCTGGACGACCTCTCCGCAGGCGTCCGCGGCCGCCTCCCCGAAGGCATCCCGCTGATCCACGGCTCCGCCCTCGACGGCGACCTCCTCAAGCGCGTCCTCGCCGAGCACGCCGTGACCGGCGTGGTCCACCTCGCCGCCCGCAAGCAGGTCGGGGAGTCCGTCGCCCAGCCCACCCGCTACTACCAGGAGAACGTCGGCGGTCTCGCCACCCTCCTGGAGGCGGCGGCCGGCGCCGGGGTCGAGCGCTTCGTCTTCTCCTCCTCCGCCGCCGTCTACGGCAACCCGGACGTGGATCTCATCACCGAGGACACCCCCTGCGCCCCGATGAGCCCGTACGGCGAGACCAAGCTCGCCGGTGAGTGGCTGGTCCGGGCGGCGGGCCGGGCACACGGCATCGCGACCGTCTGTCTGCGCTACTTCAACGTGGCGGGCGCCGCCGACCCGGCGCTGGCCGACACGGGCGTCTTCAACGTCGTCCCGATGGTCTTCGACCGCCTCACCCGCGACGAGGCCCCGCGGATCTTCGGTGACGACTACCCGACCCCGGACGGCACCTGCGTCCGGGACTACATCCATGTCGCCGACCTCGCCGACGCGCATCTCGCGGCGGCCCGGCACCTGACCACCGGGGACGCCTCGGGCGATCTGACCGTGAACATCGGCCGCGGGGAAGGCGTTTCGGTCCGCGAACTCGTCGATCTCATCGGTGAGGTGACCGGCGACCGCAGGCCCGCTCTCGTCGAGCCGCGCCGCCCCGGTGACGCGCCGCGCGCGGTCGCCTCGGCGGCGCGGGCCGAACGGGAACTGGGCTGGACGGCCCGGCGCGGGGTACCCGAGATGGTCGAGTCGGCCTGGGCGGGCTGGCGGCTGCACCGCGGCCTGTGACCGGGACCGGGATCATGGCAACGCTCTGACCTGCGTATCGTTTCCGCAGGTCAGGGCACATGACAACGGTGTTCAGTGCCGCGTTGCCGGATACCCCCCACCCGTAGTTCACTGTGATCCGGAGCCGAACACACGGACGCATTCGAAAGGCGGATTCATGGGGGCCGGTCACGATCACGGGCACGCGCATCACGCGCCTACCAGTGGTACGGCGGCAGCGGCGTATCGCGGGCGGCTGCGGATCGCGCTGACGATCACGCTCACCGTCATGGCGGTCGAGATCGTCGGCGGTGTTCTCGCCGATTCGCTCGCGCTCATCGCGGACGCGGCGCACATGGCGACGGACGCGGTGGGCCTCGGCATGGCGCTCCTCGCGATCCACTTCGCGAACCGCCCGCCGAGCGGCAACCGCACCTTCGGCTTCGCCCGCGCCGAGATCCTGGCGGCGCTCGCGAACTGTCTGCTGCTGCTCGGCGTCGGCGGCTATGTGCTGTACGAGGCGATCCAGCGCTTCGTCACCCCGGTCGGGACCCAGGGCGGGCTGACCGTCGTCTTCGGCGCGATCGGCCTGGTCGCGAACATGATCTCGCTGACCCTGCTGATGCGCGGCCAGAAGGAGAGCCTGAACGTCCGGGGCGCCTTCCTGGAGGTGGCCGCGGACGCGCTCGGCTCGTTGGCGGTGATCATCTCCGCGACGGTCATCCTGCTCACCGGCTGGCAGGCAGCCGACCCGATCGCCTCACTGGTCATCGGTCTGATGATCGTCCCGCGTACGGTGAAGCTGCTGCGCGAGACCCTCGACGTCCTGCTGGAGGCGGCGCCGAAGAACGTCGACATGGCCGAGGTGCGCGCCCACATACTGGCGCTGCCGGGGGTCGACGACGTCCACGATCTGCACGCCTGGACCATCACCTCCGGCATGCCGGTGCTCTCCGCCCATGTGGTGGTCGGCTCCGACACCCTGGACTCCATAGGCCACGAGAAGATGCTGCACGAGCTCCAGGGCTGCATCGGCGACCACTTCGACGTCGAGCACTGCACCTTCCAGCTGGAGCCGAGCGGCCACGCGGAACACGAGGCGAAGCTGTGCCACTGACGACCCCCTGGACGACACGGCCGGAGACGTCCGCCGACCGGGAGGGCGTGTACGGCGTCAACGCCGCCGCCTTCGGGACGGACGCGGAGGCCAGGCTCGTCGACGCGCTCCGCGAGGACCCCGGGGCCTGGCTGCCGGAGCTGTCGTACGTGGCCGAGGCACCGGACGGCACGATCGCGGCGTACGCGCTGATCACGCGCTGTCATGTGGACGAGGTCCCCGCGCTGGCGCTGGCCCCCGTGGCGGTGCTGCCGGAGCATCAGCGGCGGGGGGCGGGAGCGGCCGTCGTACGCGCGGTGCTGGAGGCGGCACGCGCGCGTGGGGAGCGGCTCGTCCTCGTCCTGGGGCATCCGGAGTACTACCCGCGCTTCGGCTTCGTACGTGCGTCCGAGTACGGCATCCGGCCGGGTTTCGATGTGCCGGACGCGGCGATGATGGCCCTGCCGCTGGACGGTTCCGCGCCGGTGGCACCCGGCACGATCAGGTATCCGGCGGCTTTCGGGGTCTGACGCGCGGCTCGTATGTGTCTTCGGGCGGGGTGCGCGGGTAGGACATGCAGGTTGGCGCGAAGTGCCGGGCGTGCCGGTTTTCGTGCGGCAAACTTGAGGCTCGAAGAACGAGGCGAAGGATGGGCATGCCGATCACACCTGCCACCGCGATGCAGACTCCGCAGAACGGCACCACGGAAGAGATCCTCCTGGAGCTGGTCGACGAGGACGGCACCACGATCGGCACCGCGGAGAAGCTGGCCGCTCATCAACCGCCGGGTCAACTGCACCGGGCGTTCTCGGTGTTCCTCTTCGACGAGCGCGGGCGGCTGCTGCTCCAGCAGCGGGCGCTCGGCAAGTACCACTCCCCCGGGGTCTGGTCGAACACCTGCTGCGGCCACCCCTACCCGGGCGAGTCCCCGTTCGCCGCGGCCGCGCGGCGGACGCACGAGGAGCTGGGGGTCTCCCCGGCGCTGCTCGGCGAGGCGGGCACGGTCCGCTACAACCACCCGGACCCGGACTCGGGCCTGGTGGAGCAGGAGTTCAACCACCTGTTCGTCGGGCTGCTGCAGGCCCCGCTGCGGCCGGACCCGGAGGAGGTCGGGGACACCGCGTTCGTCACCCCGGCCGAGCTGGCGGAGCGGCACGCCAAGGACCCCTTCTCGGCCTGGTTCATGACGGTCCTGGACACGGCACGGCCGGCGGTCCGGGAGCTGACGGGTCCGGCCGCGGGCTGGTGACGGCCCCGGATCGGTGGTCCCGATCCATGGGCCGGTGACCTCTCACCCCTGGATCAGGTGTGCGGGTTTGAGCGGCAGGGCGACCCAGATCACCTTGCCGCCACTCGCGGTGTGCTCGACGTCGCAGACCCCGCCCGCCTCCAGCGTGATCTCGCGCACCAGGAGCAGACCGCGGCCGCCGAGCCGGCCGTGGTCGGTCTCCAGGGCGGTCGGGCGGTAGGGGTGGTTGTCCTCCACCGAGACCCGCACCCACTCCGCTCCGACGGCGACCTCGACGGCGAGCGTGGGCGACAGCAGCGCCGCGTGTTTCACGGCGTTCGTCACCAGCTCGGAGACGATCAGCAGAAGTCCTTGGACGAGGTCGTCCGAGATCGGTACGCCCTGGCGGGCGAGCAGGTCCCGGACGGCGCGCCGCGACTGCGGCACCGAGGCGTCGACGGCGGCAGCGGTGAACCGCCAGACCCCTTCGTAGGGCAGTGGCTCCGGCGGCCTCGGGTCGTCGGGGCCGTGCCCGTCGCCTTCAGGGCGTGGGTCGCTCCCGCGCCCTTGGTCGTCCATTGTCCGGTCGCCACCCTTGCGCTCGATTGTCACCACATGTCGAGTGTTGGTAACTCAGCGCTGCGCACGGAGAACTGAACAGAAGTCAGCGCGTATCGACGACTTTCGGATCGTCCGTGAGCGAGTGCGTCAGCCGCGTGACCGCCCCCTGTCCGGGGTCTGCCGCTTTCGGAACTATTCGGGTTGTACGGGTTTGACGCCGGACCCGTCCGCGGCCTCCCTGGGCCGCTCACTCTCCGTGATCCGCTCCGAGACCAGCCCCACGACGCGCCGGCCGCCGAAGCCGGTGGCGATCAGGCCCAGGCCGTCGAAGAGCAGGGCGAGCGAGATGAAGGTGCCGATGACGTACTCGCTGCTGCTCGGCCAGGAGGCGAGGACCAGGATACCGAGGAGGAGACCGAAGGCGCCCTGGACGAGGGTCCAGCCGAACTGGGGGCCGCGCACCACGAGGCTGCCGACCAGCCGGAACACCCCGCCGGTGAGGAACAGCAGCGCGGCGAACATGGTGAGCGCCTCGGCCGCCGCGTCCGGGCTCTTGATGACGACGACACCCGCCGCGATGTTCAGGGCGGCCACCACGACGCCGAGCCAGAAGAAGTTGGTGCCGCGCGCCTGGACCGCGTGCAACAGCCCGATCGCGCCGCCGACCAGGAGAAGCCAGCCGAAGAGGATCATCGAGGTGAGGGTGACGAAGCCGGTGTAGACGAGTCCGACGAGCCCCGCGACCGCCAGGACCGCGCCGAGCGCGGCGAGCCGGCCGAAGCCCCGGCTGAGCCGGGCGGTCTCGGCGTCCACGTCCTCGGCGGTGTACACACCCGTCCCGGGGGCGGTGTCCCCGGCGGCCGGCGCGGCCTTGGCCTTCCTGGATCCGAGCATGCGGGGCCTCCTCGCGTTCCGGGCCCCTCCTTGATCGTATGGGCGCGGGGGGTGGCTAGCATCCGGTGCATGGAGCCTCAACTGCTGGACAGCGTCGCCGACGGGGTCGCGACCGTCGTCGTCCACCACCCGGCCAAGCGCAACGCCATGACGGCCGGGATGTGGCGGGCGCTGCCGCCGCTGCTCGACCGGCTGGCCACCGACCCCGGCGTACGGGCACTGGTGCTCACCGGGGAGGGCGGGACGTTCTGCGCGGGGGCCGACATCTCCACGCTACGGGAGTCGCCGGCCGAGGCCCAGGGGCTGGCGGGGCTCGCCGAGGAGGCGCTCGCCGCCTTTCCGAAGCCGACCCTCGCGGCGATCCGCGGGCACTGCGTCGGCGGCGGCTCGCAGTTGGCGGCGGCCTGCGATCTGCGGTTCGCTGAGGAGGGGGCGCTGTTCGGGATCACTCCCGCGAAGCTGGGGATCGTCTACCCGGCCTCCTCCACCCGGCGGTTGGTGTCGCTGGTCGGGCCGGGCACCGCCAAGTACCTGCTGTTCTCCGGCGAGTTGATCGACGCCGAGCGGGCGCTGCGTACGGGGTTCGTGGACGAGGTGCTGCCGGCCGGTGAACTGGCCGCCCGTGTAACGGAGTTCACCCGGGTGCTGGTCTCGCGCTCCGGGCTGACGCAGGCGGCGGCCAAGGAGTTCGCGAACGGCCGCACCGACCGCGACGCCCACTGGGCCGAGCAGGCGCGGGACAGCGGCGACACCGCTGAGGGCGTCGCCGCGTTCCTGGAGCGCAGGCCGCCCCGGTTCACCTGGAGCGTCTGAGCTCCCACGCCCCTGGACTCACCGCAGAACGTGACGACTGTTCTCGCGGAACCATTCGACGAGGTGGGCCGGCGCCTTCTCCGGTGAGCCGGCGTCGTACGGCGGCTGCGGGTCGTACTCCGTCGCCAGCTGGATCGCCCGGGCATGGTCGTCGCCCGCGATCCGGCCGAGCAGGGTCAGACCCATGTCGATGCCGGAGGAGACGCCGGCCGCGGTGACGTACTTGCCGTCGAACACCACCCGCTCCCCCGTCGACTCCGCGCCGAACCGCTTCAGCGCGTCGAGGGCCAGCCAGTGAGAGGTGGCGCGACGGCCTTCCAGAAGGCCCGCGGCGGCGAGAAGCAGGGAGCCGGTGCACACGGAGGTCGTCCAGGTGCTGGTGGTGTCGGCCGTGCGCAGCCAGCCCAGAAGGGCCTCGTTCTCCATCTGCGCGCTCTGGCCGGGGCCACCGGGAACGATCACGATGTCGGGGTTCGGCACCTCGGCCAGGGTTTTGTCGGCGGTGATCGCCAGGGCTCCCTGGTCGGTACGGACCGGGCCGGTCTCCTCGGCGACGAAGACGAGTTCGGCGTCGGGGGCACGGCCGAGCGTCTCGTAGGGGCCCACCGCGTCGAGGGCGGTGAAGCGGTCGAACAGGACGATGGCGATCTGCATCGGAGGCCTTTCGGTGGGGTCGGCTCAGTCGGCCAGGACGGGACGGAAGCGGCGGCGGTACTCCGCGGGGGACGTGCCGAGGGTCTTCACGAAGGCGCGGCGCATGGCCTCGGAGGTGCCGTAGCCGCAGGTGCGGGAGATCTCCTCGACGCCGTCGGTGGTGTCCTCCAGAAGGCGGCGGGCGTGTTCGAGGCGGACGCGGTCGACGTACCGGCCCGGGGTCATGCCCGTCTCGGCCTGGAAGGCGCGGGCGAAGTGGCGGGGCGAGAGCCGGGCGCGGGCGGCCAGCCGCTCGACGCCGAGGTCGTCGCCGGGGTGCTCGGTGATCCACTGCTGGACCTCGCGGAGCGGCTCCCGCCGGGCGGTCTGGGCGGCGAGCTGGGCGCTGAACTGGGCCTGGTTGCCCGGGCGGCGCAGGAAGACGACCAGATGGCGGGCGATGGCGAGGGCGGCGTCACGGCCGACGTCCTCCTCGACGAGCGCGAGGGCGAGGTCGATGCCGGAGGTGACACCGGCGGAGGTGGCGATGCGCCCGTCGCGGACGTAGATGGGGTCGGGGTCGACCTCGACGGCCGGGTGGTCGCGGGCCAGCTTGGCGCAGTACGCCCAGTGGGTGGTCGCCCGGCGGCCGTCCAGGAGGCCCGCCTCGGCGAGCAGGATCGCGCCGGTGCAGACCGAGACCAGACGCTCCGCGCGCGGGCCGTGCTCGCGCAGCCAGGCGACGACCTCGGGGGCGGGGTTCCGGGTGCCCTGACCGCCCGGGACGATCAGGGTGTGCGGGGCGGGCGCGGTGGCGAGGCCGTGGTCCGGGACGAGGGTGAGGCCGCTGGAGGTGCGTACGGGCGTGCCGTCCAGGGAGGCCGTGCCGACGCGGTACGTCCCCGGCGTGTGCTGCTCCGCGCCGGCGAATACCTCCATCGGGCCGGTGACGTCGAGGCTCTGCACGCCGTCGAACAGGACGACCAGGACAGTTCGCATGCCATCGATTCTTGGGCGGGCGGGTCATGACCGCAATGACGAGTGCCCCACCTTTTCTGCCATGGTCTCCTACGGGTGGGCCAAGACTGGGCCACGAACCAACCGGTCGGTAACCTGCCGGGCATGACCTCTTCTCTGCCGGAGCGCGCCGGGCGGCGCTGCCACAGCCTTCTCAATCCGTTCCACTCCGCGCACTACTTCTCGCCGGACCTGGGGCGGGAGCTGGCCGCCGTGGGGGTGAAGGACCCGCAGGCGGCGTACTTCGCGGTGCGGGCGGCGGCCATGGGCAGGGTCGGCGCGGGCGTGGTGACGGCGACGTTCTTCAACTTCCGGCACGCGACGGTCGCGGAACACATTCCCGCCGTATGGGAGACCGCCGCGCCCTCGGTGGTGCTGGCGGCCCGTGAGCGCGCCGCCGACACCACACTGCGGCGGCTGCTGGGCGAGGAGCTGATCGCCTCCGCGGAGGTCGCGGAGGCGGCGGAGCTGGCGCTGCGCGCCACCGAGGCGTGTGTGAGGACCGCGCGCCCCCTGTACGCCGCGCACGCCGATCTGCCCGTACCCGAGCGCCCTCATCTCGCGCTCTGGCACGCGACGACACTGCTGCGCGAGCACCGGGGCGACGGGCATCTCGCGGTGCTCCTCGACGCCGGCCTCGACCCGGTCGAGGCGCTGGCCAGCCACACCGCGACCGGCAAGGGCATGTCCCCGAAGTGGGCCGTCGGCACACGCGGCTGGACCCTGGACGAGTGGGACGCGGCGAGCGCCCGGCTCCGTGAGCGCGGCCTGCTCGATCCCGCGGGCGAGCTGACGGAGGCGGGCGTCGCCCTGCGCAAGGAGATCGAGGCCGCCACGGACCGTCTCGACCGGGCGCCGTACGAGCATCTGGGCGCGGCCGGGGTGGAGCGGCTCACCGAACTGATGACCGGGCTGGTGACGACCATGCTCTCCGCGGGGGCGTTCCCGGCGGGAATGATCGGCAAGCGCTGATCCGCTCGGTTCCCGGCGTCGATCTGATCGGTTCAGGCATGAACGGTGCGGGGCGGGTACCCGGTCGTTCCTGGCCCAGCCAGCCGGGAGACGAAAGGGGAAGTACGTGTTCCGTGCGATCGCAGACGTGTTGCGGCAGATCGGTGGGGCCATCGCGACAGTGGTCACGCTGCCGTTCCGGGCCGTTGCCCGGCTCTTCGGGGGCGCGTCCAGCTCGACGCGCCGCACCGGACGGACCCGTCGGGCCTGAGGAGAGCGGGCCGAGGACATCGGGGAGCCGGACGCGAGGTCGCGTCCGGCTCCCCGTCTGTCCGTCTGTCCGGGACCCGCGCGTTTTGCTCCCTGATCCCCCGCTGTCGGTGCCACCTGCCACAATTGCCGCGCAACCTCAGTGGAAGAAGGCGGTACGGGATCGTGACGACACCCGGGTCCATCGAAGTAGGGTCCATCGAAGGCAGGATCGCCGAGGAGCTCGGCGTACGGGAGCGGCAGGTCAAGGCCGCGGTGGAGCTGCTCGACGGCGGTTCGACCGTGCCCTTCATCGCCCGCTACCGCAAGGAAGCGACCGAGATGCTCGACGACGCGCAGCTGCGCACGTTGGAGGAGCGGCTGCGCTATCTGCGGGAGCTGGAGGAGCGGCGGACCGCGATCCTGGAGTCGGTGCGCGAGCAGGGCAAGTTGACGCCCGAGGTCGAGGCGCAGATCCGTGGTGCCGAGACCAAGGCCCGGCTGGAGGATATCTACCTGCCCTTCAAGCCGAAGCGGCGGACGAAGGCCCAGATCGCCCGCGAGGCCGGTCTTGAGCCGCTGGCCGAGGGCCTGCTCGGCGACCCGACCGTGGATCCGCTCGCCGCCGCCACGGCGTTCGTGGACGCCGACAAGGGCGTCGCCGATCCGCAGGCCGCGCTGGACGGCGCCCGGGCGATCCTCACCGAGCGGTTCTCGGAGGACGCCGACCTGATCGGCGAGCTGCGCGAGCGCATGTGGGTGCGGGGGCGGCTGGCCGCCAAGGTGAAGACCGGCAAGGAAGAGGCGGGCGCCAAGTTCGCCGACTACTTCGACTTCGCTGAGCCGTTCACCGAGCTGCCCTCCCACCGCATCCTGGCGATGCTGCGCGGCGAGAAGGAGGACGTCCTCGATCTCGTCCTGGAGCCGGAGGAGCCCTCCGAGGAGCCCGGCCCCTCGTCGTACGAGGGGATCGTCGCCCATCGTTTCGGGATCACCGACCGCGGGCGGCCGGCCGACAAGTGGCTCAAGGACACCGTCCGTTGGGCCTGGCGGACCCGGATCCTCGTCCACCTCGGCATCGACCTGCGGCTGCGGCTGCGGACGGCCGCCGAGGACGAGGCGGTGAACGTGTTCGCGGCGAACCTGCGCGATCTGCTCCTCGCCGCCCCCGCCGGCACCCGCGCCACGCTCGGCCTCGACCCCGGCTTCCGTACGGGCGTCAAGGTCGCCGTGGTCGACGCGACCGGCAAGGTCGTCGCGACGGACGTGATCTACCCGCACGTCCCGGCCAACAAGTGGGACGAGGCCATCGCCAAGCTGGCCCGCCTCGCCAAGGAGCACGCGGTCGACCTGATCGCGATCGGCAACGGCACGGCCTCCCGCGAGACCGACAAGCTCGCCGGTGAACTGATCACCAAGCACCCCGAGTTGAAGCTCACCAAGGTGATGGTGTCGGAGGCGGGCGCGTCCGTGTACTCGGCGTCGGCGTTCGCCTCGCAGGAGCTGCCCGGCATGGACGTCTCGCTGCGCGGTGCCGTCTCCATCGCACGCCGTCTGCAGGACCCGCTGGCCGAGCTGGTGAAGATCGACCCGAAGTCGATCGGCGTCGGGCAGTACCAGCACGACCTGTCCGAGGTGAAGCTGTCGCGTTCGCTGGACGCGGTGGTGGAGGACTGTGTGAACGGCGTGGGGGTGGACGTGAACACGGCCTCCGCCCCGCTGCTGTCCCGGGTCTCCGGCATCTCCTCCGGGCTCGCCGAGAACATCGTGGCCCACCGCGACGCCAACGGGCCGTTCAAGTCGCGGAGCGAGCTGAAGAGTGTGGCCCGGCTCGGTCCCAAGGCGTACGAGCAGTGCGCGGGGTTCCTGCGGATCCGGGGCGGGTCCGATCCGCTGGACGCGTCCAGCGTGCACCCGGAGGCGTACCCCGTCGTCCGGCGGATGGTGAAGACCTCCGGTCAGGAGGTGGCGTCGCTCATCGGCAACACGGGGGTTCTGCGGTCGCTCCGGCCGACGGACTTCGTGGACGAGACGTTCGGTCTGCCGACCGTGTCGGACATCCTGAAGGAGCTGGAGAAGCCGGGGCGCGACCCTCGGCCCGCCTTCAAGACGGCCACCTTCAAGGAGGGCGTCGAGAAGATCTCCGACCTGGTGTCCGGGATGGTGCTGGAGGGGGTCGTGACGAACGTGGCGGCCTTCGGGGCGTTCATCGACGTCGGTGTCCACCAGGACGGTCTGGCGCATGTCTCCGCGCTGTCCCGGACGTTCGTCAAGGATCCGCGTGATGTGGTCAAGCCCGGGGACATCGTCAAGGTGAAGGTGCTCGATGTCGACATTCCGCGGAAGCGGATCTCGCTGACGCTGCGGTTGGACGACGAGGCGGCGCCGAAGGGGGCTGGGTCCGGGGAGTCGGGGGGTCGGCCTCAGCGTGGGGGCCGTGGGGCTCAGCCGCCTCGGCAGCAGGGTCGTGGGAGTGGTGCGGCCCGGCAGGGGCAGGGGGGTGCGGCGCCTTCCAACAGTGCGATGGCGGATGCGTTGCGGCGGGCGGGGTTGGTGGACAAGAAGCGGCGCTGAGTCGTTCGGCGGGGGTTTCTCGCCCCCGCCGCCCCTACCCGTCCCATCCCCAGGGGCTGCGCCCCTTCGACCCCCTGGGATCGGATTTCGGCTGCGGGTTCGGTGGGGGCTGGTCGCGCAGTTCCCCGCGCCCCTGAAGGCATCGGCGTACCGCGAGGGCGAGCGCGAAGTTCGCGGCCGAGAGGAGGGTCGCGC
>NZ_JBEOYO010000027.1:0-127645 GCF_040297125.1 Streptomyces sp. NPDC001868
CTCGCCAGGGTGGTCTCGTTGATCCCCAGGTCCTCGGCGACCTCGGCGATCGTCTTGCCGGTCTCCGTGACGATCCGCACAGCCCCCTCGCGGAAATCCGGGTCGAACTTCCGTCGCTTCTCCGCCATGACTCCCAACTTCCCCTGCAGTCACGGTCTTCACGCTACGAGGGGAGGGACACGAGCCCAGGTTGTGGTACATGACATGCAGGCCGACCGGACCCAGCGTTGGATGCCGGAACGCGCCGGGAACGGTACCGATCATGGCGAACCCGAGACGCTCATACAGCCTGACTGCCGGTGCGTTGGAGGCCGCGACAGCGTTGAACTGCACGCCGGCGAATCCGCTGCTTCGCGCCCAGTCCAGCAGATACTCGCCCAATGCCTGGCCGACACCCCGACCGCGAGCTTCTGGCGCGACCATGAAGTTTCCGCTGGCGATGTGCGAACCCGGACCTGGCCGGTTGGCGTACATGTTGGAGGTGCCGAGTACGCGCTGGTCCTCCACGGCCACTACGACGTGCCCTGGCGGCGGCACCACCCACAAGTCGTGCGCCTGCATCTCAGTTTGTAGCGGGTCGTAGCAGAAGGTGTCCCCTTTGCGGATGATCTGCTCGACGATCGGCCAGACCTGCGGCCAATCAGCCTCCTCGAACGTTCGGATCTCCATCTGCGTGAGATTAACCAACGGTGTGTGGCACTCCCACCGGTTATTTCCGGTGGCGTGCTGTCGACCAGGCTGCTCACTGGCGACGGAACGAGTTCGCCACGCGGCTGTTCACGTCCGCAGCCTCCGGTAGGTACCCGAAGAAGGCGCCGCAGGAGTCCCGGCCTGTTCCCGCGCTCGCGGACCCGTGGCCCGGCGTGCCCGCACGGGGCGGGGGAGCCCAAGGCCGAGCAGAGGCATGCTGGAGTCCCGGTGGCGAAGGGACTTACGCCCCGCACTGCGATCATCACCGTACGAGGCTTGGACCGGAACCCCGACCTAAAACACGGCCTGGTGTGGTGCGCCTGAAATCCGTCGGCGGGTCTGTCAAAGAACGGTGTGACCAGGGTGGTTGGGTTACTGGCGGGCTGCTGAGAGTCGGCCGTCGAAGGAGAAGAGCGCGGTGGCGGCGCCCGTCCACGCGACCACATCGTCGCCCCAGCCGGAGGTGTCCAGCAGCGGTTCGGTCCGCAGCAGCAGGTACGCCCCGGCGGCGTTTCTTCAACTCCGCCGCCATGTCGGTCATGTCGATCTCCCGCGAGCGGAACAGGGCGGTGACCACGGCGAATCCGATTGCCGTCTCCAGGGCCATGGCCGTGACCGCGAGGACGATCAGCACCTGTCCCTCGGCGGTCGCAGGTGCGATGTACTGCCAGGCGGTCGCGGCGGCGAGGATGACGCCGCCCAGCATCAGTTCGAGGCCCATCATCAGCATCACGATGGACTGCTGGGTCTGGGTGAGTGCGCCGAAGAGCCCGATGGAGAAGAGCGTGGCGGCCAACAGCAGAACAGTTCCAGTGTCACCGGCCGACACCGCCTCGTACGGGGTCGTCCGCGCGCCGTGCTCGTAGGTCGTCGCCGAGGCGGTCGTAGCGTCGCCGGCGGGTGGCCAGTACGACGGTGGCCACGATGGTCGCGAACAGTGCCATGCCCAGCGTCATCATGGTCAGCATCTGCGGGCCCATGAGCGACATACCGAGGTCCATGGTGGGATCGTCCGAGGGCCTTCCCTTGCGCACGGGCCAGGGTGCGAACAGGATCCCGCCGGCAGGAGCACGAAGACAAGACTGCAGACGACGGCCGCCGCAGCACGACGAGCCCGCCGACGCACAACAGCGAGGTCAGTAGGGAGAACGTCGCACGGGCCATGGAGTCGAAGCGGAACACCATGGAGCCGCTGACGACCGTCAGGACGGCCAGTACCCAGAAGACCGCGACATCCGTTCACGTACGACACCTCGCTCTCGTCATGGACTTCATGGGCTTCATGGACTTCACCGATTGAGCACCACCACGGCGACCACCAGCGCCTGCGCGATGGCCAGCGGAGTCGGCACGACCCAGGCCGGCTCCACATAGCGCTCCATCCGCACGGTCGGGACCCTGCGCCGAACCCGGACGAGGAACGCCAGCACGGCTGCGGTCTTGGGCACGGTCCACACCCAGTCGGGGAGCCACGGCCCGTGCCCGCCGCCGAGGAAGAGCGGCACGCTGAAGGCGGCGGCGACGACCAGCGGCAGCCAACGGCCACACCGAGGAACAGCACACGATTCCGCCGGACAACTCAGCGGCCATGCTCCCGGCCACGTCGCGCCCGGCGGGGTGGTCGAACGGCCCCCAGAAAGCCACCACCGCCATGGCGCTGAGCAGATAGATCCCGAAAGCCACCGGCATCCACACCGCGAACCACAAGCCGGCCTGGGCATCGACGACGTCGCCCACACGCAGCGACTCCGCGCCGAGCGCGGCCGTGGTGATCGCGAGCATGTGCGGCAGTTCGGGGCTGGCGGAGTTCGGAGCCACGCGCGTCAGCGCAGGTCAGGAGGTCGTCGGTGCATTCGTCGTGCTGTGAAGTAGATCTAACGCCCGTCCCTCCGGCCCGGCGGCTGGAAGGCGATGGGGTTGGCCTGGTCGCAGACCCCAGGCAGTTCCTCGTCACCACGCGAAGCGGCAAGAAGCGGCAACCGGACGCGGAGGCGTCGACCCGTGGCCGCTCTCAGCCGGACGGCCATGATGCGGCGAAGCAAACGCGCGCAGGCACCCCGGTGCTCCCGGAGCCCTACGCGCGCTGATCGGTTCGGTGGTCAGTGGTAGGCGTGGACGACGGCGTGGCCCCTGCCGCGGCCGATCATCCACTTGTTGACGGGCGTGGTGATCAGGAAGGCGACCGCAAAGCCGCCCAAGAGGGCCGCCCAGAACAGTCCGTCGGAGAGGTGGGCGTCCATGGCTCCGGGGGTGAGGGCGATGATCCCGTTGTCGACCAGCTCCATCACGGCGATCGAGACGGTGTCGGCGGCCAGCGCCACCTTGATCGCGGCCTTGAAGGCCAGGCCGGCCCGGCGTACGGCGAAGAGCGTGAACGAGTACCCGAACAGGAACGCGAGCGTGATCGCGAGGACCATGGTCGGCACGTTGCCCCACAGGAGGGCGGTGCCGATGACCATGCCGAGGATCTCGCCGATGGCGCACCCAGTCAGGCAGTGCAGCGTCGCCTTCGCAGCCATGGCCCAGGACGTTCCCGTGTGACCCTGGTGGGTCACCGAGTGGTCGTCGTGGCCTTTGTGAGCGGCGTTGTCGTGTGCGGTGCTCGTGTGGTGCTCGTTGTGCTCCATGAGTCTTCATCCCCATTCCTGTCCCTCGTGGCCCTCCTCGAGCCACAGTCTAGGAGGCTATACCCCAGGGGGGTATACCGCCAAGGAGGTGACGCTGCCTAATCTCGTCAACCTGGCGGGCCTTGGCCGACCGTTACCGCCTCGCCCACGTATCCGTCACCGATCCGTGGAACAAGGCCGCGATACGGCCTCCGTCCTCGCCCGCCACACCCGAAAACCCGCGCAGTGAAGCGCCGTTGCCCGGCGCCGATACCGTCAAGGCCGCCATGGGCACCGTCCTAGACCGGGCCGCCGTCACCGCCGTCGAGCGCCTGGTCCGGCATTCCGCACGCCACCTTCCGTCGCCGCTGCAGCGACCTGATCGGCACCCACTTTCAGCCCCGCTTCCTGGCTTCCGCCCAGCCAGCGTCAGAAGAAAGCCGACCGTGCCAAGGTGCAGGACGGGCTGGACTCTGCCTGGAGCGCGGCCGGAATTGAGGGCGTGGTCGTCAAAGGGGTCGCACAGCTACCTGCCGGGCGAGCGGCCCTGGGCCTCTATGACGATGCCGGCGGCCTGCGGACGGTCACCCCTCTGTCCGGAGACGTCGCCCCCACTGGTGGCTCGGCCCCGCCTGCGACTGGATCGGCGGCTACCTCGGCGCCCTCTACGATCCACAGCGTTTTCCCGCATGGGACGCACCACAAGAGGTCCTACGTCGTGATCACCGACAAGACCCTCCCGCGGACCGCGCAGACGGCGCAGACGGCTGAGGAGAACCTGAGGCGATCCTCCTGGTGCAGGATCTGAATCGCGAACGTGCATCCACCCCCTCCTGCCGTCGCCAGGTAATACCCTTGAAGGGTATGAAGCAGCTGGAGCAAGTCGAGGCCGAGCAGGCGGCGCCCGGGTACCACGACAACAAAGACGCCGTCCTCAAGCGGCTCCGCCGTGTCGAGGGTCAAGTGCGTGGCCTGCAGCGTCTGGTGCAGGAGGACACGTACTGCATCGACGTGCTCACCCAGGTCGCGGCCACCACCAAGGCCCTCCAAGCTGTGGCGATGCAGCTGTTGGAGGACCACCTGGGGCACTGCGTGCACGACGCCATCGCGGCCGGAGGAGACGAAGCCCAGGACAAGGTCGCCGAGGCTACGCAGGCCATCGCCCGGCTCATGCGCACCTGAGTCCGGCCCGAGCGGTTTCCGCACGGCGAGGCGCGCGACCGGAAAGGCCGCGCGCCTCGCCAGTGGGCGTCTTGTCATATCT
This sequence comes from Streptomyces sp. NPDC001868, assembly GCF_040297125.1. Taxonomy (NCBI): domain Bacteria; kingdom Bacillati; phylum Actinomycetota; class Actinomycetes; order Kitasatosporales; family Streptomycetaceae; genus Streptomyces; species Streptomyces sp. NPDC001868. Next base: position 4,561 of record NZ_JBEOYO010000027.1, read on the forward strand.
ACTTGAAGGACCGCAGCCGCAGGCTGTTGGTCACCACGAACACCGACGAGAACGCCATCGCGGCGCCCGCGATCATCGGGTTGAGCATGCCGAAGGCGGCGAGCGGCAGGGCCGCGACGTTGTAGCCGAATGCCCAGAACAGGTTGCCCTTGATGGTGGTCAGGGTCCTGCGGGAGAGCCGGATGGCGTCGGCGGCCACCCGCAGGTCACCGCGTACGAGAGTCAGGTCGCCTGCCTCGATCGCCGCGTCCGTGCCGGTGCCCATGGCCAGGCCGAGGTCGGCGGTGGCGAGGGCGGCCGCGTCGTTGACGCCGTCGCCGACCATCGCGACCGTACGCCCCTCGCTCTGCAGCCGCTTGACGACGTCGACCTTGTCCTGGGGCAGGACCTCGGCAATCACCTCGTCGATGCCGACGGCCTTGGCGACGGACTCGGCGACGAGTTGGTTGTCGCCGGTCAGCAGGACGGGCGTCAGGCCCAGACAGCGCAGCTCGGCCACTGCCTCGGCGCTGGTGTCCTTGATCGCGTCGGCGACGGTGAGGACGCCGCGTGCCTTGCCGTCCCAGGCTACGGCGATCGCCGTACGTCCTTCTGCCTCTGCGGCGGCCTTGGCCTCGGCAAGCTCCTGGGGCAGCTCGATGACCCTCCCCCACTCTCGGCTTCGCTCGAGTGGGGGGACCCCCATCTTGAGCAGCTTCTCGCGGCCGACGAGCACCGCGTGTCCGTCGACGACGCCCTGCACGCCGAGGCCGGCGACGTTCTCGAAGTTCTCCGGGACCGGCAGACTTCCGGCTCGCTCGGCCGCCCCGGCTGCGATGGCCTGGGCGATCGGGTGCTCGGAAGCGTGCTCCAACGCGCCTGCCAGCCGCAGCAGTTCGCCCTCGTCCACGCCCGGTGCGGTGAACACGTCCTGGAGGGTCATCCGGCCGGTGGTGACCGTGCCCGTCTTGTCCAGGACGACCGTGTCGACGCGGCGGGTGGACTCCAGGACCTCGGGGCCCTTGATGAGGATGCCGAGCTGGGCGCCGCGCCCGGTGCCGACCATCAGGGCGGTCGGCGTGGCCAGGCCCAGGGCGCAGGGGCAGGCGATGATCAGGACGGCGATGGCGGCGGTGAAGGCGGACACGGTGTCGCCGGTGGCTCCGAGCCAGACTCCGAACGTGGCGACCGCGATGAAGATGACGACCGGTACGAAGATCCCGGAGATCCGGTCGGCGAGCCGCTGCACCTCGGCCTTGCCGTTCTGCGCGTCCTCGACGAGCTTCGCCATCCGTGCGAGCTGGGTGTGCGTGCCGATGCGGGTCGCCTCGACGACGAGCCGGCCTCCGGCGTTGACGGTGGCGCCGGTGACGGCGTCCCCTACGGTCACGTCCACCGGCACCGACTCGCCGGTCAGCATGGAGGCGTCCACTGCGGAAGCGCCCTCGACGACGGTGCCGTCGGTGGCGATCTTCTCTCCGGGCCGTACGACGAAGCGGTCACCGACAGCCAACTGGCCAACGGGGATGCGTACTTCCTGGCCCCCGCGCAGCACCGCGACGTCCTTGGCGCCCAGCTCCATGAGCGCCCGCAGCGCCGCACCCGACTTCCTCTTGGCGCGAGCCTCCAGATACCGCCCGGCGAGGATGAACGTGGTCACTCCGGCCGCGGCCTCCAGGTAGATGGAGGAGGAGCCGTCCCCGCGGGAGATGGTGAACTCGAAGCCGTGGCGCATGCCCGGCATCCCGGCGTGTCCCCAGAACAGCGCCCACACCGACCAGCCGAGCGCGGCGAGTGTGCCGATCGACACCAGCGTGTCCATGGTGGCGGCGCCGTGCCGGGCGTTCGTCCAGGCGGCCCGGTGGAAGGGGAAGGCGCCCCAGACGACGACGGGAGCCGCCAGGGTCAGAGACAGCCACTGCCAGTTGTCGAACTGCAGAGCCGGAACCATCGCCATCAGAACGACAGGCACGGTGAGCACCAGCGAGATGTACAGGCGCTGCCGCAGGGTCAGCAGTTCACCGTCCGCCGCCGGAGCGGTCTCTCCCTCGCGCTCTTCGGTGATGGCGGAAGCGGGCGGGGGTGGCTCCTCGGCGGTGTAGCCGGTCTTCTCGACGGTGGCGATCAGGTCGGCGACCTCGACGCCCGCCGGGAACGAGACCTTCGCCTTCTCGGTGGCGTAGTTGACGGTAGCGGTGACGCCGTCCATACGGTTGAGCTTCTTCTCGATGCGGGCGGCGCACGAGGCACAGGTCATGCCGCCGATGGAGAGCTCGACCTCGGCGGCGGGCGCGGGCGCCGTGCCGGTGAGTGTCTTCTCGGGAGCCGTGCTGGTCATGGGCTTATCTCCAGGGGGAGGCCGGGACGTACGGCGTCCGTATCAGCGGAGCGGTACGTCCCGGCGCGGGAGGAATTCGCTGTCCGGGGCCTTGGGCGGCCTCGAAGGGAGCGTCAGGCGCGGCCGACGAGCTCGTACCCGGCCTCGTCGACGGCGGCGCGGACGGCCTCCTCGTCGAGTGGGGCGGCGGAAGTGACGGTCACCTCGCCGGTGTCGGCGACAGCGTTGACCGCGGTGACGCCGGCGAGCGCGGAGATCTCCTGGGAGACCGCGCCCTCGCAGTGGCCGCAGGTCATGCCGGTCACCTTGTAGCTGGTGGTGACGCCGACGCCCTGGACATCGACCGTGTCACCGGAGCCGCAGGATCCGCAGCAAGAGCCGGAGCTGGAGTTCGTCTCAGTGGTCATGGCTACTTCCTCAGGGTGTGGATGCGTGAGTCGTCCTGCGCGGGAGAGGCGTTGTTCCCCGTCCTCTCCCACGGACGCCAACACTATACCCCCTAGGGGTATTCTCCCCAGTGTGGCGCTGCCCGCTCGGTCTGGTCGGTGCGATCCGTCTACCGCTAATGTGCTTAGTAGGTGTCGCGACGTGCGGCGAACAACTTCACATCGAAGCGACGGTGAGCAGGAACCCGGTGAGAATTCGGGGCGGTCCCGCCACTGTGACCGGGGGTGCCCCGGGAGTCGGACGCTGACCCGTCGTCCTCCTGAACTGGTCGTCCACCCGCTGCGAGACGGCCTGATCGCCGCCGCGGCCGTGAGCCTGGCACTGGTCGCGTTGGACGCGGTGTTCTTGGACCAGGGCGCGCTGCTGTCACCGATGCTGGGCAAGATCGCGACATCGGCCAACTACATTCACGAGTTCGCCCATGACGGCCGGCACCTACTCGTCCGCTATCCGGCCAACCCGCCGGGGGCGGGCGATCCGGGGACGCTCGACACCCGGGTGAACGCGTGGCTCGCCGCCATGGCGATCGGAGTGATCGCCGTCGCCCTGGCCTGGCGCGTCCATCGGTGGCTGGAGTAGCACGGTCGTCCCGCGCCGCTGTGCCAGCTGGCTGTGACGGCCATCGTGCTGGCCGCGCTGGCGTCGCTGTTCGCCCTGCCGGACAGCCCTGACGCGGTGACCGCCCCAGCCGCGCTCGTGTGGGACTTCAGGGTGCTCTCGGCCGCCTCCATGGGTCTGCTCTGGGGCGGGCCGGCCGTGGCTTCGGGTTGCTCGGGGTGGGGGCGGCCCATGCCCGGACGACGGCGAGCGTGCGTACGGCGGCCGCGCCTGTCGCCTGACGCCCAGGTGGGATGACCTCGGTCGTCGCACCCGCGAGATGTCCGCGTCGACCGAGTCCTTGATGGCTCAACGGACGATCAGGGTGCCTTTCATCTCCGGATGGAGGGTGCAGACGAAGCCGTACTCGCCGGCCTCGGAGGGGGCGGTGAAGGTCCCGGATTCCCCACCGGCGATGTTCCCGGTGTCGAAGGCATCGCCGTCCGTGGCTGTGAGGAGTGCACGGCGGAGTCCTTGTTCACCACGGCGACGTTCTCGCCCGGCCGCACTTCCGGACCAGCCGGGCTGAACGCGAAGTCCTCCATCGTGATGCGGAGCGCGCCTGCGGACTTGATGAAGGAGGCGCTGACGAGATGGCGGGGCTGGGCGAGGTCGGAGAGGAGTCGTCGTCCCCGTTGGCGCAGGCGGTCGCGAACAGCAGGGCGGCGATTGCCCCAAGAGCCAGTGGGGCGGCACGGCGGCGGCGATGCAGTGGCCAGGAGGCCTCACACGGCCATCATCAGCAACATCGCGGACATGGTCCCGCCCATGCCGATGTGGGCCGCCAGCGCAGCGTCGGGCGCGGCCCCGAGTTTGCGGCGCCGCCCGTGGCCCGTTCGCTGTGCTGTCCGTGCCCTCTCCCACGCCGAGATCGTCAGCGAGGCCAGGAAGACCAACACCGTGTCCGGCATGGCCAGCAGCCAGCGGCCCAAACTGCGTGAGCTCGAACCCCGGCTGCCCCGGCCGGTGCCCCGGACCTTGGCCCACACGGACGCGCCGACCGACAGCAGGAAGTACACGGCGAGGGCCACGACCAGGAACCGCCACACCGAAGTGGACCCGGCGGAGGCGGTGGCATCGGCTGCGGTGTGCGTCATGCCGTGCGTGTCCGCCCCATGCGTGGACCCCATACCCTCCATGGACTCCATGCCGGCCATCTCATGCGTGTGCGTCGCGTTCGCCGTGTTCTCCATGCCCGGCATGTGCGCCATCGAGTGCCCGCCGCCCAGGGCGAGCACCGGTCCGGACGAGGTGCTTGTCATTGCGAGCGTCATGATCACCATGCCGGCACTACCGACGATGAGGTGGACCCAGTGCCGACCGTGCTTCCATCCGCCTTCGCGCGCGTGCCTGGCCGCCATCGCGACGCCTCCGAGCCCGAGGAGGGCGAATGCCCCTGACCACCACATGCCGTAGTCCGCATACCAGGCGACGGTCGCGGGCAAGGCCATCGCGGCCATGCACAGCCCCATCAACAGGTCGCCTCCGGCCGCGAGCCGGGTCACGCCGCTGGTGGTCACCAGGCGGACCGCGCTGACGGCGGCCACCAGGGCGGAGACCAGCGCGATGGCCCAACTGAGAGCCATGGTTCCCATCTTCACCTTCCCGATCGTCCGAACACGGCCGGACTGCGCTGCCGACGCAGCCTCGCCGCACAGAGCACTCGTGGGCGTCTCTTGGGCTGCCAACTGCTAGTGCCCTTAGTACGTCCCGGGGTTGGAGAGCGTTCAGGGTGCCAGTGGGATTTCGCGGCGCGGCGACGCGGAACTGCGACTTCAGCATTGCTAAGTGATGTCGGTCACGCTATGAGTGCGAGTGGGACACCATGCTGGGACGCCATGCGCGACGTCCGTCGTTCGTCAGACCGCTGGAAGCCGTGGAGACGACCTGCGGCGGAGAAACGCAAGCCGCGCCGCTGGTCGCGGCAGCCAGCGAACAGGGGGGATCAACGTCGTGCGTCTGTCGCGCCCGAGCCTGAGCGTCGTCCGTAGGCCGCGGCTACTGCCGCGTACCCGCACAGGGCAGCGGCGGCTGGTGCGGGCGGTCGCCCTGTGCCAAGAGCCGGGCGTCCACTCGTACGGGCTCAGCGCGGTCGACCACCACGACGCGGTCTGGTGCTACGGCGCCACCCGCGAACTGTTCGCCGCGGGCAAGGCGTCCCAGGATGCGGCGTTCGAGCCGGACCCCCAGTTCCTCGGGCCGGGGGGGGCGGGTGTGGCGCGGGCGCTGGTCCACGACCGGTGATGACGTGAGGTATCCCGCTGGTTCACGGGTTGTTGGGTGTGCCAGACTTGCTCCTGGTGCTACTAATGGATTTCGTAGCATCATCGAACCCTTCGGGCGGGTGGCCGTGGGCGGTGCAACAGGAAGCGGCGCGCAAGTGCCGGTATTGCCCACGGCCACCCCTCCGTAACCACGGCTGTCGACCAGGCATTAGGGTACCCCCTGGGGGTATGATGCTGATTCGGTGAGCACGGCACAGGTGGAGGGCATGGCTATTCGGTCAGCTGACAGCGGCGGCATAGCCGCCCGCTGGGCCTACGGGGTGCTTCTGACCTGGTGCGTCACGCTGGCCGTGCTCGTTCACCACGAGACGACCGCAATGAGCGTCACGTCGATGCCGAGCGCAGCCCATGGCCTGATGCCCCGGACGGCCCATGCCGCTCATGTGATGCCGGAGGAGACGGCGCCGGCGGTCTCGGGCCACTCCTCGCACAGCGCCGACGTCAACGGAGGGTGCTTCACTCCCGGGACGCAGCACTGCGCCACGGGGAGCGTCTCCTCCGTACAACTCGCCGTACCCGCCTCGGTCGCGTTCGATCCACTGGCGAACCCGCGTCAAGCCCTGACCGAACACGCGCCTGGCGCCGCGGTCGGCCGAGCCCCGCCCGATCTGTCTGTCCTCTCGCAACTGCGCATATAGGCCGCGCCGGACGGCGCGCGATGTGCCGTTCCCTCCGCGACCACGTCGGCAGTTTCGAATCAGAGGACACAACGCAATGAACAGCATCGACCGTCGCTCCATCCTGCTCGCCGGGCTGGGAGTCGCAGGCGCAGGAGCACTCGCTGCCTGCACCGACGCGAGTGGCACCGGCAGCGGCAACACCTTGGTCAACCCTTCCGCCTCGGCAGTCGCCGCCAAGGAGAAGAAGCGCAAGAGCACGGGACGCGAGCAGAAGCTCACCCTGACCGCCGCGTCCGCGAGGATCGACCTGGGCGGTGGCGTCATGCCCAGGACGTGGGCCTTCGACGGACGCACCCCGGGCAAGGAGGTGCGCCTCTCCGTCGGTGACACCCTGGTCGCCGAGCTGTCGAACCAGCTCCCGGACAAGACGGCCACGTCGATCCACTGGCACGGCATCGCCCTGCGCAACGACATGGACGGCGTGCCGCCCGCGACCCAGACCGCCGTCCGGGCCGGCTCGGCCTTCACCTACAAGTTCGTCGCCGACGCCCCCGGCACCTATTTCTTCCACCCGCACGTCGGCGTCCAGCTCGACCGAGGCCTGTACGCGCCGCTGATCGTCGAGGACCCCAAGGAGGCCCTCGCGTACGACGACGAGTGGGTCGTCCTCCTCGACGACTGGGTCGACGGCGTCACCGGTACCCCCGACGAGGTCTTCGCCGAAGTCAGGCAGGGCATGGGCGGCATGCACACAGGGGACAGCGGCAGCTCGGGCTCCGACGGCATGGAGGGCCATGACATGGGGAGCATGAACATGAACATGAACATGGACATGGGGGAATCCGCGTCCCCATCGGCTTCCGCCTCGTCCGGCGGCGGGTCGATGAAGTTCATGTTGATGGGCGCCGAGAGCGACCTGCTCGGCGGTGACGCCGGTGACGTGAACTACCCGCACCACCTGATCAACGGCCGGGTGGCCACCGACCCGGACGTCTACACCGGCAAGCCCGGCAAGAAGGTGCGGCTGCGCATCATCAACGCGGGCGGGGACACCGCGTACCGGGTGGCCCTCGGCGGCCACAAGCTGACCATCACCCACACCGACGGCTTCCCTGTCGAGCACCAGGAAGTGGATGCTTTGCTGGTCGGCATGGGTGAGCGTTACGACGTCCTGGTCACCCTGGGCGACGGGGTCTTTCCACTCGTGGCCGTGGCCGAGGGTAAGAACGCGAACGGCCTGGCTCTGGTGCGCACCGGCTCGGGGAGCGCGCCGAAAGCGACTGTCCGCCCGAAGGAACTCGACGGCATGATCATGACGGCTTCTCAGCTGCGGGCGGCCGATGGCGTTCGCCTGAAGTCCGCCAAGACCGACGTCACACACGAGATCAAGCTGACCGGTGGCATGGAGAAGTACGACTGGGCCATCAACGGCACGCCGTTCGACATGAACGACCCCGAGGCGAACCCGATCGTCATCGAGGAGGGCCAGCGAGTACGGCTCGACTTCGTCAACGACACCGACATGTGGCACCCGATGCACCTGCACGGCCACACGTACCAGCTCGGAGCGGCCGGCCCGCGCAAGGACACCTCGATCGTGCTGCCGAAGAAGAAGCTGTCCGTCTTCTTCGACGCCGACAACCCGGGCCAGTGGATGCTGCACTGCCACAACGCCTACCACGGCGAGGCCGGGATGATGGCGAACGTGGCCTACAAGGCCTGACACTCCGCTGACTCCGGCCAGGGCCCACGGGGGCGCGGCCGCCGCTGCCGTACCGGGAACGCCCGGTACGGCAGCGGCCTTTCCGCATTAGGCGGTCAGTGGCCGTGGCCGTCCTCCGCGTGACCGGGTTCGGCCTCGGTGGTCGCACTGGATTGCGGTGCGGGGGAGGACTCGGAGGCGGGAGCGGAGGACTCCTTCTCGGTGCTGTGCTCGTCGGATTCCTCCTCCGTGGCGTCACCGTGGCTGTGCCCGCTCTCACCGGAAGGCTCGCCCAGTCCGTCCGCCACCGCGCGCAGGCCGAAGAAGCTGACGGCGGCTGTGAGGAGTACCGCGAGGCCCATGGGGCCGAAGATGCGGCGCCAGGAGGACTCCGCGTCCTTCAGTACGAAGGCGATGAAGGAGACAGTTGTCCCCAAGGGGACCAGGACGGCGCCCCGGTCCGGGAAGTCCTCGAAGTGCTGCAGGCCGCCGCTGAGCATGCCGATGCCGAACGAGAGCATCAGGGAAGCCACGATGACGAGGACCGAGCGACGCAGCGTGGGCCGGTCGGCGGCGAGCAGGAACTCGTTCACCACCGTCGCGGCCAGGAAGACCAGGACGCCGACGACGGCGATCTTCGTGTACCGGGCCGGGTCCAGCGGGTGGTGCACCACGGCGCCGCTGATGAGGCCCGCGCCGACGAAGTACAGCACGTATCCGATGTAGCGGCCCGCGAGCGGGGCCGGCCTGCGGGCGCGCCGCCGTCCGCGAGCGCGGCGGGCGGCCGCTCGGCCACCACCGGGGCGCGGTTGCTGGGGTGCTGAGGGCGTGGGGCGGTCGGTGACGAGAGACAAGGCGGGGCCTTTCAGCGGCTCGAAGTCGCGGGAGAAACAGGGAGGGCAGGCGTGGCCAGGCATGGCTGAGACGCTTGGTGCCAGGCTCAGGCCGAAGGGCGCGGGTCGTCGCTGGCCTGCCGACTCAGGGCGCACGAAGCCCTTCATGGAACGGGAACAGGCAGGAGTGGGCAGCGGCCCGGCAGGGGGATGTGTCCGGTTCGCCTAAATGCGCAGTACGGATGACGCGCGAAGTGACACGGTGTCCGGGCCCGCGTTGACGGCATACGAGCCGGAGCGAGGCAACAGACGGCAGGGTTCGGTCACTTCGAGCGGTGATGTGCTGGGTGGAGGCACGTCGAACGGGCCACTCGGCTGGCTCGGCGCGCAGTTGTGCGCGGAGCTCGCGGACTCGTCGTCCTCGTGCTGGCCGTTCTCGTGCTCGCCGTGATCGGGTTCGGCGGAGGACTCCGGTTCGTCGGCACTCAGCGACGTCGTGATGCCTGCCTCAAGATGCCCGGCGGCACTCTCTCCGTGGAGGCCGTGGGTGAACAGCAGGCTGACCAGCAGCATCGCGAGCCACAGCAGACGGGGCAGCCACAGAGCCCGCGCGCGGGCTCGCTTCGGGGCTGCGGTGGTCCGTTCCGTGAGCACGCCGCGATCATAGCCAGTCCGGGATACAGGTCAGTGCGCACTCTGGGCCGGGAGTTCCAGGCGGAGTTCGTATCCGCCGTCGGCCGTGGGGCCGGAGGTGATCGTGCCGCCGAGGAGTTCGGCCCGTTGGCGCAGGCCGACGAGGCCGTGGTGGGCGCAGGGCAGGGGGGAGAGCGGGCCGGGTGGGGGCCGTGTTGGTGATGGCGGCCTGGACGGTGTCTTCGGCGTGGTGGACGTGGATGGTCGCGGTGGCGCCGGGGGCGTGCTTGCGTACGTTGGTCAGGGCCTCCTGAACAGTGCGGTAGACGGCGCGCTGGACGGCCGGCGGAGGGTCGTCGGGCAGGTCCGTCCACAGCTCGGCCTCGATGCCGCTGGAGTCGACCAGGCGGCGGAGATCGGCCAGGGACGGCTGGGGAGTCAGCTCGGTGGGGCGGCTGCCCGAGGCGCGCAGGACGCTGACCATGTGCCGCAGCTCCTCCAGTGTCTGCACGCTCAGCCGCCGGATGGTGGACGCGGCCTCCTTCGTCTCCGGGTCCCGGCTTCCCACCTGGAGCGCGTGGTGCACATGCAGGTGGCCGGCCACGTCGCCGATGCCGCGGCCGAGACGAACCTGTCAAACCGCGATCTCGTCGGGATGAGGATCCAGTTGCTGGCCGATGCAGCAGTTGCCCTGCTGGTACTGCTCATGGCGGTCGTCCTGTCGGTGTACAGGCCGAGGGGCCTGACCCGTTACGGATGGCACAAGCAGCACGAGCCGCGAGCCCCGAAGCGGCCTGCGGCCCGAGGCGACCAAGCAGCCGGTCTGACCGTCTCCCGAGGTGGTACGAGGAAGACGACGAAGTAGTGGGCGAGGCCAGGCAGATGCCGCTTCGATCACCGAGCCGCGATCCCCGGATTGAGCGAACACGACCGCTATCCCCGTTCTGCCGGGGTTTCGCGAGCCTCGACCGTGTGTCCCGCGTGCTGCTCCTTTCCGAGCAAAGTGGCCACGAGACCGGCGCCGAGCACTAGGAGGGCCGCGGCGACGGTGAGCGCCAACGAGAAGCCCTCCGTCGCGGCGCGCTGCGCGGTGGCGGAGTCGGCCAGGTCGTTCCCGCGACGCGCCGCCAAGCTCACCAGCGCCGCCAACCCCACGGCGCCGCCGACTTGTTGCACCGAGCTCAGGACCGCTGAGCCGAGGCCGGCGTTCTCCCCCGTGGTGCCGGTGAGCGCGGCCATCGTCAGGGCGGGCAGGCTCAGTCCGCATCCGAGGCTCGTGACGAGCATGCCCGGCAGCACTCCGGACGCGTAGCCGTCGCCCGCTGCCACGCCGGACAGCAGGAGCAGTCCGGCTGAGCTGGTCAGGAACCCCGTGACGAGCATCAGTCGTACTCCGAGCCTGAGCATCGCACGGGAGGAGAGCCACATGCCGGCGAGGATGCCGCCGCCGTACGGCAGATAGGCGACGCCGGCCGTGAGCGGACCGTAGTGCAGAACGGTCTGCAGATGCAGCATCAGCAGGAAGGCCATCGCATAGAAGGCGGCTGAGAACAGCAAAGTCGAACTGTTGGCGACGGCGCGGATCCGCGAGGATAGGAAGCCCAACGGCACGAGGGGCTCGGCGATACGTGTCTCGACCGCGAGGAACGAGACCGCCAGCACGACGGCGAGGGCCAAGGGGACGACGGAGGCCGCGTGACCCCAGCCCGACTCCCCGGTCTGGAGCAGGCCGTAGACCAGGGATACGAGGGCGCCGGTGCCAAGCACCGCACCGGGTACGTCGATGCGTGCCGGACGGCGGGCGCGGCTCTCGGCGACCAGGCGGGGGAGCAGTGCGAGGGCGAAAAGGGCCACTGGCAGGTTGATGAGGAAGATCCAGCGCCAGGACGCGAGACCCGTCAGCGCGCCGGAGATCACCAGGCCCAGCGTGCCGCCCAGACCCGCGATGCCGCCCCAGACGCCGAGCGCCTTGGCGCGCTCCTCAGGGCTGGGGAACAGGAGTGTGATCAGTGCCAGCGCGGCGGGGCTGGCCATGGCCGCGCCAGCACCCTGGACGAATCGTCCAGCCACGAGTTGCCAGGGTTCCTGTGCGAGCCCGCAGGCCAGGCTCGCCACACCGAACAGCGCGACACCGGCCAGGAAGACACGTCGGCGGCCCAGCAGATCGGCCGCGCGGCCGAACAGCAGGAGCAGTCCCCCGAAGGCGAGGAAATAGGCGTTGACGACCCAGGCCAGACCTGCGGTGCTGAAGCCGAGTTCGTCCCGGATGCTGGGGAGCGCGACGCTCACCACGGTGTCGTCCAGGACGAGCATGAACTGCACGAAGCACAGGACGATCAGCGCGGGGAGACGGCGGTTGGAGCCTGAGGCCGGGACCCGTGCCGAGGTCATGCCGGGCATCCCGTCGTGGACGTGCCCGGCGCGTTCGTACGGCGATGGCGGCGCCCGTGGCGCTGATGAGTGATCGGCATAAGACGAGGCTATGTACCGGCCCCCTTTGGCCGCGATGCGCTACGAGGTCAGGTCGTATCGCGTTGAGGACATACGCTTGGTCGCATGGATGAGGCTGTCGCGTGTGCGGCCCCAACGGGGGTAGGGGCGATTGTCGTTGGGAGCTTCCCGCTGTCGTCGGGGCAGTGGTTCGACCCGCACAGTCATCCGCAGCACCAGTTGGCCTGGACTCGACGTGGTGTGCTCGGTGTCGCCGTCGGCGACGCCTACTGGATCCTGCCGCCCACACGGGCGTTGTGGTTGCCCGCGGGCGTCGTCCACCGGACCGGTGCGACCCGCGACGCGGTCCTTTGCAGCCTCTACCTCGAACCGGATCGCTGCGGGCTGGACTGGGCCGAGCCCACACCGGTCGGCGTAGACGGGCTGCTGGCCCACCTGATCGCCTACCTTGCCCGTGAGGACCTCGCCGACGACGCGCGACTGCGGGCCGAGGCGGTCGTGCTGGACCTGCTGCGCCCGCTGCCCACCACACCCATCGACGTCCCGTATCCCGTCGACGACCGACTGCGTGCCGTGGCCGACACACTGCTCGCCGACCCCGCGGACCCGCGTCGCCTCGACGCCCACGCACGGGCCGTCGGAGTGAGCCGACGCACCCTGACACGGTTGTTCGTCCACGACACCGGCATGAACTTCGACCGATGGCGCACTCATGTGCGGCTGCGTGCCGCACTGTCTCTCCTCGCCGAAGGCCAGCCCGTCTCCCGCGTCGCACACACCGTGGGGTACGCGACAGCGAGCGCCTTCCTGGCGGCGTTCCGGCGAACCGTCGGCACTTCCCCGAGTCGCTATCTCAACGGCGACGCCATGTTCGGGGCGTCCGAGCAGAGCCCCGGCTCGGACGGATGACCCTGCGCTTGCGAAGGTGGGTCAAGAAGCCAGCGGCGCCAGCTCGGAGAAGGTCCTGCCGCCGTCACGCGACTCGTACACGCCCGTCATCGTCGCCGCGAGGATGTGGTCGGCGTTCACCGCGGTAAGTGCCTGGGGCTGCCCGCCGGGCACGGCCGTGAGCTCCTTCCACGACTTGCCGCTGTCCGTGCTGCTGCTCAGCTTCCCTGAGGTGCTGATGCCGAAGAGGGACTTCTCCGCAGGCCAGGACACAAACGCTTGCACCGGCCCGGCACCCTTGCCGAAGGTACGGCCGCCGTCGGTGCTGGTGGCAACACCCTCCGCAGTGGTGGCCAACAGCTTGTCCCCGGCAGGACTCACCGCGAGGTCGAGGGCCTCCAGCGTCGCCCGGTCGTCCCAGCTCTTCAGATCGCCGCTGACCCGGATCCGTCCTCCCTCGTATCCGTAGACGGTGCCCTTGGCCGAGTCCAGGGAGTGGAAGTCGGCCTCTCCCGACAGTGACCGGGACGTCCACGTGCGGCCCGTGTCCTTGCTCTCGATCAGCCCGACGTTGCCGGGGCGGTCGCTGCCCGGGGCGCCGTGTCCGCTGGCGATGAAGGTCTTCTCGCCGGTCACGGTGAAGCCCATGAAGTCGTCTTTGCTGTCGCCGACGAGTTTCGGTCTCTGTCCCTTGGCGACGGTGTAGAGGCCGTTGTGGGTGGCGACGTACACGCGTCCGTCAGCGGGATCGACGCCCAGGCCGTGCACGTGGGACAGGGCCTCCGAAGACTGCGAGGTACTCGCTTCGTTTCCCGTCTCCGCAGAGCTGCCTCCGCAGGCGGCGAGGACCAGAGCGGCGACGGACGTGCCCGCGACGGCGAGCAGGGGACGGACGGCGGGGCGTGCGGTCACGGGAGTTCCTCGAGTGGTACAGAGGTTGGGCTCAGGGCCTGCTGGCGGCGAAGAACGGCATGGAGTCCAGCGGGACGATCTCGATGTTCTTGCCGGTGCGCGGGGCGTGGATGGCCTTGCCGTTGCCGACGTACATGCCGTTGTGCTGGTTGTCGTTGTACCAGTAGATGATGTCGCCGGGCTGAAGGTCCGACCTGGCCACCTTGCGGCCGGCGTCGTACTGCTGCTTGACGGTACGCGGCAGTGAGACGCCCGCCGCCCGCCAGGAAGCGCCGGTCAGGCCCGAGCAGTCGAAGGAGTTGGGGCCTGTGGAGCCCCACTCATAGGGCTTGCCGAGCTGTGCGTACGCGAAGTCGAGCGCGGCTTTGGCACGCCTGCCGGCCGGGCCGTCGTACGTGGCGGCGGAGTCACTGGCGCCCGCGGCGACGTCCTCGCGCTCCTGGTCGGCTTCCATCTTGGCGCGCTGGGCGGCCGTCAGGCTGTTCAGGAGCTTGCGGGCCTTGGCGAGCTTCTCCTGGACCTCGTCCTTCTTCTCGCCGGCCTTGGCACGGGTCTCCTCCAGGTTCTTCAGGCGCGTCTGGGCGGCCTCGCGTTCCTGGGTGAGCTCTCGCTGCTTGGTCTGCATTGACCGGAGGGCCTCGGCTTGTCGTCCGTTCGTACGGTCGAGCATCTGGGCACGGTCGAGGTAGTCGTCGGGGTCGCCGGACAAGAAGAGCTGCACGCTCGGGTCGATGCCACCGTTGCGGTACTGCTCGGCCGCCAGCGGGCCTGTTTTCTCCCGCAGTTCGTTGACCTCCTGCTGCTTGAGGGCGATACGGTCCTGTACACCGTCCACCTCGCGCTGCAGCTTCTCCTGCTTCTCGCTGATGGCGTTGTACTCCTCGGTGGGAGCCTCGGCCTCCTCGTAGAGCCTCTCGACCTGCTTGCGGACCTCGTCCACCGTCGGCTTGGGAGCCGCCTGGCTCTGCGTCGGCAGGAGGCTGACGGCACCGGCGGCCATGCCGAGGGTGGCGATCCGGGCACGGCTGGGCGGCTTCGGCCGACGGTGCATTGCCATCGTGGTGTGACTCCTCTGCGCGGTCTGTGTACCAGGGCGACGGGCTGGCGGCCGTCGTACCGGCGCCCAGGGCGCCGACCGGTCAGGCGCTTTAGAACTTAGTAGCTTAGTAGTTCGTACCGCAAGCGAGCCCCTGCCACTTCCGTCTCACAGAACCGGTCAGCCGAGCCCAGGAGGGCAGGTGAGGAGCAGCGGCAGCAGCGGAACAGCCACAGCCGCGGCGGCCACGGAGCCCCACAGTGCCGGGTGGGGCGCCTCGCGCGGACCGAGGACCCGCTTCAAGCGGATGAGGACGGTGTGGCCTCCCGCGGCGAGCGTGCCCTTGGGGGCGCGGGCCGCGGCCATCTCGTACATCGCGGTGGCCAGCACCTCGTGGGAGTGGCGGCGCAGGGCACGGTCGTCCGCGACCATCTCCAGCAGCAGTGCCGTCTGTTCTCGGGCATGACGTGCCAGGGGGAGCCGTCGGAACACCGAGTGGAAGGCCTCCGCGGCGGCCAGGACCAGGTGGTGGCGGAGTGTGATGTGGGCCTGCTCGTGCTCGAGGACGGCGCCGAGCTGCTCCGGAGTCAACTCGCGTATTGCCGCGTCACTGATCACGATGCGGGGATGGCGGCCGGGCAGGCAGTATGCGGCGGGGATGTCGTACGGCAGGACGGTGGCGCTCAGTCCTGCCGAGTGGCGGCCCACCAGATCGAGGGTCTCGCGGTGCTCCGTGCGCGCCCGACGGGCCCGCGTCACGTGGAAGACGAAGGCCGCCGCCAGGGCGATCGCGATGGCTGCGGGCACGCCGACGGCCAGTCGGCCCACCGTGTCGGGGTCGGCTTCGCCTGATCCCATATCGAGCCCGCAGGAGTGCAGCAGCCCCACAAGTCCCGCGTGCAGGTGCTCGGTCGGCATGACCAGGTTGTACGCGGACAGTGCGACCCCGATCGAGAAGGACACCGCCAGTGCGTGCCAGACCGCCACGGCCAGGGCGGGCGCCCGGTGCGGCCAGCCGGCGCGCAGCATCAGGGGTGGGGCGACGAAGCCCACCGCCGCCGTGTAGCCGACCAGGACCGGAGCCGAGTTCATGTCTTCGCCTGTCGTCCGGCGTTCCGCAGGGCCTTGCGCAGGGCGGCTTGCTCTTCCTCGGTCATGTTCTCGACGAAGTGGACCAGTGCGGCCGGGCGGTCCTTGCTCTCGCCCAAGCCGTCCTCCATGAGTGCGGCGGCGTAGGCCTCGCGGCTGCGTACGGGGGAGTACAGCCAGGCGCGGCCCTGCTTGCCCCGCAGCAACCAGCCCTTGTTGTACAGGATGTTGGTGACAGTCATCACCGTCGTATACGCGAGAGGCCGGGTCTTGTTGATGTCGTCGACGACCTCACGCACCGTGGCCGGACGGTTCCACGTCCAGAAGCGGTCCATGATCTCCGCTTCGAGATCCCCCAGCCGTCGCATGGCCCTGACTTCCTTTCGCCACTGAATACGCAGGGCCATAGTAGACGGCTGGGGGCCCCTCGGTCCTCTGGGCGGCGGCGGATGCTCACACCTGCCCGGCCGCTTTGGTTGCTCTTCCGGGTGGGCGCATACCCCGGGTAGGTATCATGTCTCCGACCCCGCCCGGGTGGTGCCGAGACGCAAGGGAACAATGGCCTGTGCCTACGATGACGCTGTGAAGCGCCTCGTACAGTTTGCTCGACCGCAATCGGTGTTGCGGTCCTGTGGGCTGCTCGTGGGTGCTCTGCTGCTGGGCCTGCTCGGAATGCACGGTCTCGGACCGGTGCCGGAGGCTGCCCACGGGCATGACCGTACGGTGGCGGCCGCGGGCATGGACATGGACGCCGTGACGGCCGCTGCGCCTGGCGCCTGTGATCACGCGGAGGGCGGCTGCCAGGGTCACGCGAAGCACGCGGATCCGACCTGCGCCTCCGCTTCGGTGGCTGGGGCTCCCGGTGTGGTGCCCGCGCTGCTGCCCGACGTAGTGGCTCGCGCTGGAATGCCGCTCACCCGCACTTCTTCGGGTGGCAGTGGACCGGATGGTGGCCGGGCGCCGCCTTCGCTCGCCGAACTTCAACTCCTGCGGATCTAGAACGGCCCGCGTGACGCCGCATGCCCGTGACATCGCGGTGCCACGCATCGGTATGCCTTTCGCAGATTCGATCCCAGGAGTTCAACCGTGACCGCACACCGCAAGCTCATTCGCCGTACCGTCCTGACCGCCACCGCCGCGGTGGCCGCCCTCGTACTCGCCGCCTGTGGTGGCGGGGGCCACGACATGGGGTCCATGGAATCCGACTCCAGCCCGTCCAAGAGCGCCTCGGCCAAGGCCGGCGACCACGACGAAGCGGACGTCGACTTCGCCACGGAGATGATCCAGCACCACCGCCAGGCCATCGAGATGGCTGACCTGGCCGCCGACCGCGCTTCCTCTCAGGAGGTCAAGGACCTCGCCACGAAGGTCAAGGGTGCGCAGGACCCGGAGATCGAGACGATGTCGGGCTGGCTCACCTCGTGGGGCGAGGAGGTTCCCGAGGACATGTCCGGCATGGAGGGCCACGACATGTCGTCCGACATGCCCGGAATGATGAGCGGCGAGGACATGGGCAAACTGGAGAAGGCCTCCGGCGCCGAGTTCGACACGATGTTCCTCCAGATGATGGTCGAGCACCACGAGGGTGCCGTCGAGATGGCCAAGGCCGAGAAGGCCGACGGCAAGTACGGCCCCGCGACCAAGCTCGCGGACGACGTCATCACGGCCCAGACCGCCGAGATCGAGCAGATGAACAAGATGCTCGGCAAGAGCTGACCGGCAACAGAAGTGGCGTGGTCGGGCGGTGCAGTCTGCACCGCCCGGCCGCACCGTTTCCCGTTCTTCGAGGCAGCCGTGCAGAGTCGGCCAGGGCGTTTGCGAAGGGACTGCAAATCGGTCGGTGTAACTTCCGATCATGGAAGATGCGTCGATGACCAGTGAGAACGTGGCCGAGCACGAGGCTGTCGAGTCGGCAGCGATGGTGTCAGCGAAGGCCGTGGACGACCAGCTGATCGACGAGCCGGTGAGCCGGGCCCAGGCCGAGGGCCTGCAGTTGACAGTGATGATGTAGCCCGCTTTCGAGGGCGAGATCACCGACCACCTCGGCTATGACAAGCACGATCCGGCGGGCAAGAACGGCGGCAACTCCCGCAACGGCAAACGCTCAAGACCGTGCTGACCGACGTGGGACCAGTGGAGATAAACGAGTTCCCGCGTCTCGTCGGCCGGATCGACGTCCGCGACCGCGATGCCCGCTCCCTCCGCCGCGAGCCTACGGGCGATCTCCTGCCCGATACCGGCACTGCCCCCGGTCACGACGGCGGTCCGGCCCGGCCCGTCAGTCTCCCAGCCATGGCTCTCTTCTCCTCGGTCGGCGCTCGAACGGGACAGGAGCGACGCACAGCGTCATGTGGCGACCTCTGCGCTGAAGCGATGCGCTTCGTGGCGCTGCCCGAGTTCCGCCGGCCCCGGCAAGGGCATCACCCACGGATTCGGCGCGTCGAGGCCGCGGACGAGTGGTGGCCTGTTCGTCCAATGAACATGCCCATTGAGCGCGACGGAGGTCACTCCTACCTTTTCGCTGCTCGGCGGGCTGGCCACCAGGGCCGAGCGTCCTGAATCGAATTTGGTCGATGGCCACGCGGAGGTGCTCCGCAAGGGCCTCAGGGGCGGTTCGTCAGCGGTGTTGCCGGGACGGGCGCGACAAAAGCACCCACAGAGGGGTCCGGCGGCGAACGTCGGTTCCGACAGCAGCGCTCTGCGCGCGAGGAGTCATCCATGGTTCAGACCGATACACCCAGTGCGGCAAAGGGAGAGGGTGGCAGATACACCCTGAGCCCAGGCACTCTGACGGCGGTGGTTCTCGCTGTGTGCCTTGCGCAGATCGCCCTGTCCGTCCCCTCGCTCATCAACGGGTTGATCCAGCAGGATCTCTCGCCGTCCTCGGCCCAACTGACGTGGATCACTGAGGCGTTCATGCTTCCCGTAGCCGCGCTGGGACTGGGCTTCGGCGTGTTCGGTGACCTGTTCGGCCGTAGGCGCCTGCTCATCGGGGGCGCCGCGCTCATTGTCGTGGGCTCGGCTCTCGCGGTCCTGGTGCCGGGCGCGGGATCCTCGACCGACACTCGGGTGACGTTGCTGATCCTTGCCCAAGTCCTCAACGGCATCGGGGCCGCGGCCATCTTCCCGACGAGCCTCGCCATGGTGGCGGCCGGCACGCACACCACCGCCACCCGCGCGCGTGGCGTGGCGATCTGGGCTACCGCACTCTCGGTCGGCGGCTTCCTCGGACCGCTGCTGGCAGGCCTCGCCGCCAAGATCGAAGTCGGCTGGGCCGGGAACGCCAACTGGCGCTGGGCCTTCGTCGGCGTCATTGTCATCGCCGCGGTGAGCGTGGTCCTTTCGCTGGCCCTCGCCCAGAACTCCGCCTCGCCCGAGGGCCGCTCCGTGGACTGGCCGGGTCAGATCACCGCCGCGCTCGGCCTGTTCGCTCTGATGTACGCCGTGATCCAGGGCTCCGAGAGCGGCTGGGGGAGCCCGCAGATCGGCATCGCGTTCATCGCCGCGGCCGTCTTCCTCGTGCTGTTCGTCTTCGCCGAGAGCCGTGCGGCCGCCCCGTTGCTGCTCCTGAGTGTGTTCAGGAACCGGGCGTTCGCCCTGAACTCGGTGGTCACCCTGATCGGTATGTTCGCGTTCCTCGTGATCATGTACGGCACCAGTATCCGCCTCACCATCATCCAGGGGTTCAGCCCACTGCAGAGCTCCGTCGCCTACCTCTTCTTCGGAGGCATCGGCTTCGTGCTGCTGCCCCTCACCTCCAAGCTGCTCGAGCGCTACAACCCTCGGTGGGTTCTCTGCACAGCCCTGACTCTCATCGGCGCCAGCGGGCTGTGGTTCGCCGTCGTTCCGACGAGCAGCCGGTCCCTGGTCGCCATCGTCGGGCCGCTGATTCTCGCCGGCGTCGGCTCGGCACTCGCCTTCGCCTCCGTCACCGCGGTCGCGGTCAACACGTTGCCCAACCACTTCGCCGGTATGGCGAGCGGTGTCACGAGCACGATCCGGGACCTCGGGTTCGCCCTCGGCCCCGCGATCGCCGGCGCTGTCGCGCTGAGCCGAGCCGCCGACGAGATCGCCCGCAAGCTGGCCGGGGATCCTGAACTGAGGAACGCCTACGAGGCCTTCCAGGCCTCTGCGGCCCATGCTCCCGCGGATCAGAGGCCGCAGCTGGAGGCGGCAGTGCACGCCGTGGAATCGGGTCCGCTAGGCGCCAACTCGGTACCGGACAGCATCACCCTGCCGGATGGTCAGGTGGTGCCCTTCAACCCGCTCAAGGATGTCGCTTTCGACGCCCTCAGCAGCAGCTACTCCCTCGCATACGTGCTCGGTGGCGTAGCTGCTCTCGTGGCGGCGGCACTCACTCTCGTCGGCGCGCGCGGTGGTGTGGGCGAGTCTCATCTCGACGACGATCCGCACACCCTCGACGGCTGACCGCCTGACGAACGCGCCGGCGCCGGGACGGGGGCAGCGGGTCGGCCAGGACAACCGGAGCGCCCGCCGCGACTGGCTCCTCGGAAGCAGCAGTTGCGGCGGGCCACGGCGTACAAGTCACAACGATCAACGAACGCACTCGGACAGGAGCCGAACAATGACCACCGCGCACTCAGGGCCGCATGACAGCGAGCTTCCTCGGTTTCAACGCGGCCATGGGACCCACCGTCGAGGAAGCGACCCGGCGCCTGCCCGACCTGGCGCTGTTCCTGGTTCAGGCCGTGGCCGCACGATGGGGTTCTCGACCGAATAGGGATGGCGCCTCGGCCACATGCGGCTCGCCCGGCGGCAGCCACCGGCATGACGCACCGGTTTCCCCGCGCTGCGAGGGTTACGACGTGTGGATGGGAATGCCCGGCCTCCAGCCGAGACTCCTGGACAGTCCCAGTCCGCTCGTGACCAGCGTGGGAACGGCCGCTTGCAGTTTGATCGAGCCCGCAGCCACCACAACGGAGAGGGCCGCGACGACCTTGCCGCGGCCGTCGATGATGCGAGTCGCGACCGACTCGGCCCCTTCGCTCAGCTCTTCCTTGACGACCACCGTTCCGGTCGAGCGACAGGACGCCAGTTCGCGACGGAGTTCCGCAGGGTCCACGATCGTCTTGGGGGTGAAGCGTTGCAGCCTTCCCGCCAACACCTCATCGATGAAGGCCGGGCTGCTGTGGCTCAGCAGCACTTTCCCGACGCCTGAGCAGTGCAACGGCAGAAGGCCACCGACCTGCGATGTCAGACCGACGGCGTTGACCGCCGACAGCCGCTCGATGATCACGGCATGGTCGCCCTGGAGGACGGCCAGTTGCACATGCTGGCGAAGGGCGGTGTACAGGTCCTCCACGAATGGCTGCGCGGCGCTACGGAGCGTCTCGGCGCGCGGTGCGAGGGTCCCGAGGCGCCACAGGGGCAGGCCGATCGCGAACCGGTTGCCGCTGGTGCGTTCCAGTGCGCCTGCCTCCACGAGTTCGAGCGTGAGGCGCCGGGCGGTGGCGTGCGGCATGCCGGTACGTCGGACCAGGTCAGCGAGGCTCAGTTCGGTGTTGTTGGGGTCAAAGGCAAACAGCAGATCCCATAGTCGAGAACTGACTGTGCGTCCTGGCTCGTTCGCGCGAGGCATGGGCCTCTCCTTCATCTGTGACCCCAGTCACTCTACCTCTATGTTCGTTGGACGGATACGACTGTTCTTTCAGTGCGTACTTTGCGGAACTCTTGCAGACAGTCAGTCACCACCTCGAGGTCCACGGGAGTGAAAGAGCATGATGAGTACGGAAGACGGCCCTAGGATCGCGATCCTCGGCGGCGGTATCGGAGGCCTCGCTGCCGCGGCTTTCCTTCGTGACAAGGGGTTCCACAGCGACGTCTACGAGCAGGCGGCCGCCCTCACCGAAGTCGGTGCCGGCCTGGTCATCGCGCCCAACGCCGCCCGCCTGCTACGACGTCTCGGCGTGCTGGACCGGTTCGTCAAGCGCGCGGTCCGGATGGAGGTCGGTTGGGAGTTCCGGCGATGGGAGAACGGCGCCGTCCTATCCGCGGAGAATCTTCAGGAGGAGTGCCTGCGCCTGTACGGCGAGCACACATACGCCGCCCATCGCGCCGATCTGCTGGACGCCTTGAGGTCCGCTGTCCCCGAGCACTCGATCCACCTCGGCAAGCGCTGCGGGTCGGTCGAGTTCGAAGGCGACCAGGCGGTTCTTCAGTTTGAGGACGGCGAGACGGTTCGCCCGGACATCCTCATCGGCGCCGACGGGGTCCACTCACGAGTGCGCAGCGCCATGATCGGGCCGACTCAGGCCAGGGAGTCAGGCATCTGCGCCTTTCGGGCCCTTGTGCCGGCGGAGAAGGCACCCGCCTTCGCCAGGCGGCGCGCCCAGACCCTCTGGATCGGTCCCGACCGCCACGTCGTCCACTACCCGGTCTCCGGCGAGGAGTACGTCAACCTCGTCGCCTTCGCACCTGCCGGGGCGGGCAGTGTCGAGTCGTGGACGGCCACTGCGACGCTCGAAGAACTGCTCGACGAGTTCGCCGGCTGGGATCCGCGTCTGGTGGAGCTGATCAGGGCGGCCGACACGCCGGGGCGCTGGGCGTTGCTCGACCGCGAGTCACTCGGCCACTGGAACCGAGGAAACGCGACCCTGCTGGGTGACGCGGCCCACCCGATGTTCCCGTTCTTCGCCCAAGGTGCTGCCCAGGCGATCGAGGACGGTGCTGTCCTGGCCCTGTGTCTTGCGGAGGACCCGGACAACCCGATCGCGGCGCTGGGGCGCTACGAAGAGGTCCGTCGACGCCGCACGGCACGCCTG
The DNA here is from genome assembly GCF_040297125.1 of Streptomyces sp. NPDC001868. Classification (NCBI taxonomy): domain Bacteria; kingdom Bacillati; phylum Actinomycetota; class Actinomycetes; order Kitasatosporales; family Streptomycetaceae; genus Streptomyces; species Streptomyces sp. NPDC001868. The sequence goes on from NZ_JBEOYO010000027.1 coordinate 27,153, forward strand.
CAAGACGTGTCGCACGGAAGGTCTCACATCAACCACCTTCCGGACGGCCCTGAGCAGCAGGCGCGCGACTTGGCGTATTCGCAGGCCGACCCACTCAGGGCGAACGGCTGGATCTACGAGTACGACCCCGAGGTCGCTGTCTCAGCCTCGGAGTGAATCCGTCCCGGGAGGCACATGTGCCTCCCGGGACGGACACGGCGGGAAGAAAGGGTAGGTATCCGCAATGTTCCGTGGGGCTCGCGGCAATCCCAGGATGCCGGTAAGACATCGCTGCACCGAACAGTCCGGTCGACGGGCCTCGGCCTTGCCATGCCGAACAAGGCGTTGACCGTTCAACGAACACGGCCATTGTCGTCACCCGGGCCGCACCTGAGACTCCAGTACGGACGGCCCGAGATACGACCCCGTCCCCAGCGAATTCTGTTGCAACTCTGAATACGTCCAGAAGGGCGGACCATCGAATGGCACCCGCAATCGGTAGTGGGCTCGTCGTGCGGACACTGCAGCGAGCCGGAGTCGACGTCGCCTTCGGCCTGCCCGGAGCACACATCGACGGCATCCTCCAGGAGGCCCTGGACGCCAAGCTTCGGATCGTCGACGTGCGCCACGAAATGAACGCCGGCCACGCGGCCGAGGGCTACGCACGGGTCACCGGCAATCTGGGTGTCGCCGTCGTCACGGCCGGTGGCGGTTTCACCAACGTCCTGACCTCCATCGCCAACGCCCATCTGGACCGGACCCCCGTCCTCTATATCGCAGGCTCCGGTCCCCTTGAGACGGACCAGATCAACGACCAGCAGGCCGGCTTCGACCAGGTCGCCATGGCAGCCCCGGTGACCAAGTTCGCACACCGCGTCACCCGTGCCGAGCTGATCCCCCGCCTGGTCGCCCAGGCGATCCGCACCGCGCAGTCGGAGCCCAAGGGTCCGGTACTCCTCGACATTCCCTGGGACGTCCTCCGCCAGCAGGTCGACGTCGACGAGGTAGAGGACTACCGCCTCGATATCGACGGCACAGGCATCGCCCCCGCCGGTGGCGTCGACCAGATCCTCAAGGCGCTCAGCGCCGCCCAGCGGCCGATCGCGCTGGTCGGCAAGTCCTTCGTCACCGCCGAGGCGCGGGCACAGCTGCACGAGTTCGCCGCCCGTACGGGAGTGCCTCTCTTCTCCGACTGGGAGGGTCTCGGGGCTGTCGTCGGCTCTGAGCAGCACGTCGGACTTGTCCAGACCCTGGCCACCGTCCCCGAGGACGAGCAGCCCGACCTGGTCCTTCTGCTCGGGCTGCGCTTCGGACTGGCCACCCAGTTCGGCACGGGCCGACTGCTCCCGAAGAGCGCGCGGATCTTCCAGATCGACCCAGACGGCCGTGAACTCGGCCGTCTGCAGGATGTGGAACTCGGCATCCAGGCCGACCCGGTCGGCACGATCAGCCTGCTGAACGAGCGCCTGGGCGACAGTTCCGTGCCCGCAGGGCGCGACGACTGGCTCAGGACCCTGCGGGACGTCTCGGCCGTCCGGCGGTCCGCACTTGCCGCCGAAACCGAGGAGTACGAGGACGACGCGATCCACCCGTACCTCGCGGTCCGCACGATCGCCGAGAGCGTCCCCGACAACGCCACCGTGGTCGTCGACGGCGCCCTGACCGAGCTGTGGCTCTCCGAGACGATCGCACTCGCGCCGCTGGCCCACTACCTCGGGCACGGCTACCTCAGTTCGATGGGGAGCAACTTCGGCGTGGCTCTGGGAGCGCAGTACGCGACCCCCGACAGGGCGACCATCCTCGTCACCGGCGACGGCGCGGTCGGCTACAGCCTCGCCGAGTTCGACTCCCTCGTCCGGGCAGGGCTCCCGGTCGTTGTGATCGTCCTCAACAACCAAGCCTGGGGCGCCACCCTGCACACCCAGCAGTTCTTCTTCGGACAGGACCGCGTCACCAACAACCGCCTGGAGAACGGCTCCTACAGCGGCGTGGCGCGAGCTCTCGGTGCAGACGGCGTCGACGTCACAGAACTTGACCAGCTGCGCCCCGCGATCGAGGCCGCCCTCGCGGCCCGCCGACCGACGTGCATCGACGTGCGCGTGAGCCTCGCGCCCGTTCCTCCGGAGGAGCGCGTCCTGAATGGCGGAGCTCCGTTCGGCGGCCTCGAGATCGACACGTGAGCCGCCACTCCTGACCCGAGCACGGAGGAGGACCACGGACGACACGACCTACGCCGGAAGTCGCGGCCCGGACCGTCGCAGTCGTCTCCGCCAGCGAGGTCCCCACCGGACGGATGATCATCGACACATCGCAGTCCTTCCCCGACACCGGCGAGGTCACCGACCGGATCCGCAGGGCGACCAACGCCGGTCACGGCGACTTCCTCGACGCCCGACACGTCGCCGAAACCCTGTTCGGAGAGGACCGGCTCGCGAACATCCTGCTCGCCGGAGCTGCCTTCCAGACCGATGCCCTGCCGCTGCCCGCCGAGGCGATCGAGGAGGCCATCACCCTCAACGGAGCGAAGGTCGAGGCCAACATCCAGGCCTTCCGCCGCGGCCGTCGGCGGCGGTGGGCGCCTCCGACGGGTCCGCCTCGCGTCCGCGACCGGTTCGGTCCGGGCGCACGAGTCTCCCAGCGACTCCACCCGCCGATCCTCCGAACCCTGGGCATGCACAAGAAGATCTCCCTGGGCCCCTGGTCCACCCCGGTTTTCCGCCTGCTCGCCGGCGCGCGACGGCTGCGCGGTACCCCGTTCGACCTCTTCGGATACGCCCGTGTGCGGTGGGTGGAGCGCGACGCGAACCACGGCTTGGCCGTGACCATCGCCGGCCTGCCGGACGAGGTCCGCGGCTACGAGCAGGTCAGGCTCGACAATGTCACGCGCTACCGGCAGCGTCTCAACGACCTCCGGCTCGAACTGAAGCGTTCTCATCCCGTATCGACCCCATGAGGCACCTGTTCACGGGTCGTCACAGGTCAGGATTCCGTACGCGTGCTGAGACCCACCAGGTTCGAAACGAGAGGCGTGCGGGGGGCCGCCATCGACACGCCCAGCCATCCGCCTCCTCTGGATTGCCGTTGGTGGAGTGGGACTCAGGCCTCCCAGGCGCTCGATGTTCACGGTGATGGCCGTGAATCAGGCACCGTCATACGCCCGTGGGTGCGAGGACGATGTCGAAGCGCACCCGGCTCCACGTGCCGTCGATGAAGCGGCCGTCGGGCGTCGGCGTGCCGGCGGGCTGTCGCTCGAACCGCTTGATCAGTGAGTCCTTCACTCCGAAGACGGTGTCCTTGCGGCCGATCCGGTCGCCCTCGGGGAAGATATGGGTCACCAGCGTGCGCGCCCCTTCGTGGGACACCATGAAGTGCAGGTGGCTGGCGCGCAGTGGTGAGCGGCCGACCGCGTCGAGCATCTTGCCGACAGGGCCGTCGTCGGGGATGGGGTACGGCGTCGGGGTGAGGCCCCAGAAGCGGTAGCTGCCGTCGGCCGCGGAGAAGAGGTGTGCCCGCCCGGCGCGCTTGCCGGCGTCGTACTGCACGTCGTAGAGCCCGTCCTCGTCGGCTTCCCAGACCTCGATCCGGGCGTCAGCGAGCGGGGTGCCGTCGGTGTCGGTGACGGTGCCTTCGACCCAGCAGGGCTCGCCGGGTGCGCCGAAGGCCAGGTCACCGCCGAGTTCGATCGCGGGGGAGTCCTCGACGAAGAACGGCCCGAAGACGGTCGCCTCGGTGGCGCCCTTGTAGGCCTGGTTGTTGACGTTGATGGTCTGCATGCTGGCGCCGAGGGTGTCGGACAGCAGTATGAACTCCTGCCGGACATCGTCGGTGATGTGGCCGGCTTTGGTGAGGAAGTCGATTGCCGTCCCCCACTCCTCCTCGGTCAGCCGGACCTCGCGGATGAAGGAGTGCAGGTGCTTGACCAGGGAGATCATGAGTTCCTGCAGCCGCGGATCCTGGCAGGCGTCGAAGGAGGCAACGACGTTGTCGACGAGCTGCTGTTCGACTTCCTGCTGTTCTGGTGAGATCTCGCGGTAGATCGTGCCGTGGGTGCCGGCCTGGGCCGAGCCGGGGTTGACGTAGGTAGCCATGACGGCCTCCTTCAGTTGATCGGGTCGCCGGCCCATGCCGCCTTCAGCAGCGCGGTCAGGTTCTCGTCGGTGACGGAGGCCGGGTTGTCGGCCGGGATCGCCTTCCTGATGGGCCCCAGCGCCTTGGCGACGCCGTCCTCGGGCATGCCGTAGTCGCGCAGCGCCCTCGGCGCGTCAAGCAGCTGGCGCAGGGCGGCCAGGCCGGCGCTCGCCGCCTCGGTACGGAAGACCGTGCCGAAGGCCTGAGCGATACGCGCCTCCGCCTCGGGGGCGTGCGGGGCGTTGAAGGCCAGCACGTAGGGCAGCACGACCGCGTGGGTCTGCGCGTGCGGGAGTTTGAACATGCCGCCGAGGATGTGGCAGATCTTGTGATGCATCCCGGAGCCGGCCGAGGCGAACGCGACAGCGGCGAGGTAGGCGCCGTACAGCGTCTGCTCGATGCCCTCGATGCTGGTCGAGTCGTCGGCCACCGCCGGCAGGCCGGTCGCCAGTGCGCGGATGCCTTCCTGTGCCAGCGCGCGGTCGATCGGGTCGGTACGCGGTGCCCACATGGAGTCCACGCAGTGCGCCATCGCGTTCAGGCCGCTGGCCACGGTCATCCCGCCGGGGAGCGTGGCCAGCAGCCCGGCGTCGTACACGACCGACGCGGGCAGCACCTTGTCGTCGACACCGGTGGTCTTGGTCTCACCCTCGGTCAGGCCCCACACGTTGGTCGCCTCGGAGCCCGCGTACGTGGTGGGCACCGCGACGATCGGCAGCCTGGTGGTCAACGCCACCGCCTTGGCCAGACCGGTGGTCGAGCCGCCGCCGACGCTGACCAGGATGTCCGCGCCCGCGTCGGCCGCCGCCCGACGGGCTCGTCGCGCGACCTCGACCGGCACATGCATCACGACCTCCTCGTGGCGCAGTACCACCGGGAGCTCCTTGGCGATGGGGTCGGCCAGCTCCCTCTCGCGGTCCGACGCGATCAGCATGATCTTGGAACCGCCGAGCGCCTCGACCTCCGCTGCCACGGCGGTCGGCGACTCCCCGGCCGCGAACACCGCCCGCTGGGGAAGGGTGTGGTGTGTGAACCTCATCGCTTGCCTCTTCGGTAGTTCTTCGGCCGCGTCGACTGCATGTCGGTGACGGCTTGCATCAGGCCCCCGCCAGCCATTGCGTGCCTTCGGAGTAGAGCTGCTCGACTGCTGTTCCGGTGAGGCCGGGAAGCCCGTACTTCACCGTGAATCCCGCCTTGGTCTGCAGGTAGGCCAAGTGTCGGTAACCGGTCGGGAACCGATTGAGGAGCTCGGGAGCCAACGTCAGTGAGACAGCGGGGTCGACGACGTCGAGCCGATCCTTCTCGTAGATCGGCTGCCGACGGACCAGGGTCCAGCGCCCCTCGTGGCGGGAGAGGAAGTCGTAGAAGCGGCCGGTGCAGACGACATCGACCTCGACACCGTCGATGGTCGCGCGCTGGTTGATGGTCATCTTCGTCTGCGCGACGGCCCGGTCGCCGACGACGTCCGCGGTGTGGCCGCCCAGAAAGTGCAGGATGCTCACTCCGTTCTCAAGGCCCTCACGACTGGCCTTGATGAAGTCGGTGGCGCTGCCCTGGAACCAGGTGGCACTCATCCAGCCGTCGCGCGGATGCCAGACCGTGGCGAAGCGTCTCCACTGCCCGGCATCTCGCCACAGCGCCCAGTTCTCGATGAGCTGCCGGATTTCGTGATGGTCGTTATCGGCCTGCGACATTGTCGATCTCCGATCTGGTCTGGTTCTGGAAGAAGTCCTCCGGCTCTCCTCAGATGGGGTAGTGGCGGGATCCGGACTGGATGGTGATCCAGCGCAACTCGGTGAACTCCTCCAGCGCGGCGCGGGACCCGAACCGCCCCCAGCCGCTGGCGCCGACACCGCCGAAGGGCATCTGGGGCTCGTCGTGCACGGTGGCGCCGTTGATGTGGCAGATACCGGACCTGATCCGGCGAGCCACGTCGAGCGCGGCCGCCGCGTCCTTGCCGAAGACCGCGGCGGAGAGACCGTACTCGGTGTCGTTGGCCACCGTGACGGCTTCGTCCGTCGAATCCACCTCGATGATCGAGACCACCGGTCCGAAGGACTCCTCGCTGTAGATGCGCATGTCCGGCGTGACACCGCGCAGCACGGTGGGCTTCACGAGCAGGCCGTCGGCCGTGCCACCGGTCAGGACCTGCGCACCCTTGTCACGGGCGTCCTCGATCAGCGCGATCACGTGGTCCCGGGCGCCGGCGTGGACCAGCGGACCGATCTGTGAGGCGGGATCGCTCGGGGGGCCGACGACCAGCTTGGAGGCACGCTCGGCCAGGCGGGAGGAGAGGTCGTCGGCGACGGTTCTGTCGACGATGACGCGCTCGGTCGACATGCAGATCTCGCCCTGGTTCATGAAGGCACCGAAGCTGGCCGCGGCGGCGGCCTCTTCCAGATCCGCGTCGGGAAGCACCAAGAAGGGCGCCTTGCCACCGAGTTCGAGGACCACGCGGGTCAGGTGGCGACCGCCGAGTTCACCGATGACACGGCCGACCCGGCTGGATCCTGTGAAGTTCACGCGCGTCACGGCGGGGTGGGCGATCAGAGCCTCGACGACGCTCGGACCGTCCTCGGGCGCGTTGCTGATGAGGTTGACCGCGCCGGCGGGCACACCGGCGTCGTGCAGCAGTTGGACGATGGCGGCCTGGGTGAGCGGCGTCTGCTCGGAGGACTTCAGCACCACGGTGTTGCCCCACACCAGCGGCCACACGATGGCGCGCACACCGAGGATCAGCGGTGCGTTCCACGGTGCGATGCCGACGACGACGCCGACCGGCTGACGTACGCCGAGGGCGGTGAGACCGGGCACGTCCGACGGGATGACCTCGCCGACGGCCGCGTACGCCTGGGCCGCCGCCTCGACGAGCATGCCCTTCGCGACGTGCACGTTGAAGCCGCACCAGGGGAGAGTGGCACCCATCTCGCGGCTCATAGTGGCCACGATCTCGTCGGTGCGCTCGCCGAGCAGGACGGCCGCCCGCTCCAGGACGGCCCGCCGTGCGGCCGGCGGGAGTTCCGACCACTCCGGAAGGGCGGCGGCGGCCGCGTCCACCGCGTGGTTGACATCATCGACGGAGGCCGCGGCGACCCGTGCGATCGGTTCGCCCGTCAGGGCCTCGGTCGTCTCGAAGTAGCGGCTGTCCTTGGCAGCGACGTGCTCACCCGCGATGAAGAGGTCACTGGTGCGGACCGCGTCGGATGTGGGTGCCTTTATCTCAGTGGCTGACATGTGTTGCCTCATTTCCACAACAGCGGCGATCGCCGCATGAACGATGCATGTCGATCGCCGCACGAACCATGTGCGTCGAACTCTCCATGACCGGCGGCACGCCCTGAACCCTCCTGTCCATTCATCGAACAGCCGCGTGAGGGTCATGTCGCCGGCCTCCCGGGACGTCAGACCGGCGGGAACCGCCTGCCCATGACCATGTGCGCCAGGCGCCAGCCCTCCGCGGTCTCCTCCCAGACCTTCGTCACCGTCTCCTGCATCGGGAACGGCGGGAGGTTCTCGTCGAGGACGGTGTGCATCTCGTGGAAGCACGTGGTGACGGCGGTGTTGCCACGCACCGTGATGTCGAGCTCCGTGGCCTTCGCGGAGACCGAGCGGCGGCGGGTCACATGGAAACGGGCCCAGGTCTCCCGGTCGTCGACCATCCCGACCGGGCCATGGACGACGCGGGCGTCGTCGAGCATGAGGGGGATCAAGGCTTCTTCGCCCTCGACGAGAGCCGCGAGCCATGCTGCCTCTGCCTGCTCGATCGCCTGGACGGCGGCGGTGGTTGTGTCGGACGTGGTGGTCATAGGTCCAGCTCCAGAATCGGTGAGAGTGCTCGCGATGAGCACGTGGTGAACTTGCCGTCGGCACGCTCACGATCGGTCAGGACGTCGTCGCGGTGGTCGGGCTCTCCGGCGAGCACGCGCACGATGCAGTCACCGCAGATGCCCTGCCGGCAGGAGTAGGGGGCATCGACGCCGCCGGCGAGCAGGACGTCGAGAACGGTCTCGCCGTCCTTGACCTCGTACTCGCGCCCGGTCTTGGCGAGCCGCACCGTGAAGGTTGCGCCGGCCGCGTGCGCGGCCGTGTCCTCCACGGGCGCGAAGCGCTCCTTGTGGATCGCTTGGGAGGGCCATCCCGCTGTGAGTGCGGAGGAGATCACGAAGTCCATGAAGCCCCCGGGACCGCAGACGTAGAGCGCCGTTTCGGGGTCGGGCCGTCCGAGGTCGGCGGCGGTGCTGAATCGCTGGTCAGCCGGTCCGTCGTCGAAGTGGAGCCGGACGCGGGGGTTGCGTTCCAACTCCTCGACGAACACGGCATCCGCCCGGCTTCGAGCGCAGTAGTGCAACTCGTATTCCGCGCCGCCGGCTTCCAGCGTGTGCGCCATGGCCAACAGGGGGGTGACGCCGATACCGCCGGCCACCAGCAGATGGCGACGGGCCTCGTACGAGATCCCGAACCTGTTGCGCGGACGGGAGATCCGCAGCCTGTCGCCCTCGCGGAGTCGGTGCATCCCCAGCGAGCCGCCGCGCGACGCCGTCTCGGCCAGCACGGCCAGCCGATAGCGGGCGCGGTCGTCGGGCGGCCCGCACAGCGAGTACTGGCGGACCAGCCCGGCGGAATCGTCCACCAGTACGTCGACATGGGCGCCGGCGGCGAACTCCGGGAGTTCGGCGTCGTCGGGGCCGACCAGGTCGAGCACCACGATCCGGGCGGTCGCGTCGTGCCGGGTGACCACGATGGTGTCGAGCCACTCGTTGCTCATGATTCCTGCTCAGATGCCGGCGGTGGCCGGGGCGTCGGCGTTGTCGCCCGCCGGGCGCTTGCCGAGGGTGAAGAGGCCGGTCTCTATGTGGTGGACCTCCGACGCGTCGCGGATGATGTTGATCGGGTCCCGTCCGGCCTCGACGTCGTCGGCCATCGTGAGCAGCATGCGGCGCAGCATGACGACGCCGCGGTCCCCGGTGGCCAGGGTCTCCTCGGAGTCCAGGGTGATCGCTCCCTGCGAGCCCTGGGCCTCGGCATCACCGGGGAACTTGTGGCGTTCCTCGTCGGTCAGCTCGTGGTTCTGCTTGCCGTTCTGTGTGATGCCGATGACGAAACGGACCATGCGCTCGGGGTCGTTCGTGCGGATCGAGAAGAAGACCCGGTGGCTGGTGTCGTCGGAGGGCACGACCCACAGCAACTGGTCCGGCCGCCCGTCGGGGGTGGGCTTCACGTAGTCCGGCAGGCCGAAGACGTTGGGCAGGTGTTGATCGACCGCGAAGCCGTACTCGGTGACCTCGCCGTCCTCGTCCGCCATCTCGAACCGTTGGGTGTACTTCACACCGTGGTCGGTGCGCTCGTAGGTCAGGCGCTCGGCGATGGTGGCCGGGTCGAAGAAGTTCTCCGGGTAGCCGAAGGTGCCGGTGCCCAGCATCTGGTAGCCGCTGTGCGTGGAGTGGAGCCAGGTGACGTGCGTCGGGTCGGCTGAGTTCTCGTAGATGTTGAGCCAGCTGAAGTCCGTCGGCATGCCGAGGACCGCGGCGTGCGGGACCGGCCAGCTGGCGAAGTACTTCTCGTCCTCGGCGGGGTTCTCCAGCGCGTCGTAGCGGGGGAGTTCAGGTTTGAGCTCGGGCGGGCCCATGTAGACGAAGACCAGGCCGTAGCGCTCCGCGACGGGGTACCACGGCTGACGGGCGACGTCGCGCCTGCGACCCAGGCCCGGCTCGCACGCCTGCTCGATGCAGTGGCCCTGGACATCGAACTTCCAGCCGTGGTAGCAGCAGCGGATGCCGTCGTCCTCGACGCGCCCGTAGAAGAGGCTGGCGCCGCGGTGGGTGCAGCGCTCGATCACGACACCGGGGTTGCCCTGCCCGTCCCGGAACACGATCAGGTCCTCGCCCAGTACGCGGGTCTTCTGAGGCAGGGCGCCGGCGATCAGAGTTTCCGAGCTGGCGATCGGATGCCAGTAGCGGCGCAGCGCCTCACCCATGGGCGTACGAGGTCCTACCTCGCGCAGGCGGGCGTTGTACGAGGGCTTCGGGCGGCCGTAGGCCGTGCCGGTGTCGACCTCTGAAGTGGTGGTCATCGTTCTGTCTCCCGTGCGGCTCGGGCGCACAGCCGGTGGCGCATGCAGGGCTGTGGGGGATCACCTGCGAGGGCACCGTCATGCGCGACCCTCGAATAGGATTGTGTATTCACATTCGCATTTCTGTTTCGGGTGCGTCAAGGGTCACGTTCCTGTGTCCTGGCCGGAGGCGTGGGCCACCGATGCCCGGCTGGTCGAGCAGGATGCCCGCCAAGTGCACCGCCGATCGCGGGCCCGGGCGGCGCCGCATGCGGAGGCCGTCGGAGCGGTTGGCGGTGGCGTATACGCTGACGTGGTGAGTACCGAACCGTCGATCGATCTGCCGCCGGCGCAGCAGGCGCGCAGCCGGCAGACCCAGCAGCGGATCATGGAGGCAGGCACCGCACTCCTCGAAGAGGGCGGCACCGAAGCGCTCACGGTCGCGGCCGTCGCTTCTCGGGCGGGTGTCTCGGTGGGCAGCGTCTATCGGCGGTTCGGCGACAAGGACCGCCTGATCGCGGCTCTGCAGCATGACATGATCGATCAGTTTCGCGCCGATATCGTTCGCCGCTTCACTCCGCTGCGCACAGAGCCGACCGCGTTGGTCGCCTCGGCGGTCGCCGGACTCACCGAGACGTATCAAGCGCACGAGCGCCTCATGCGCGTCTTCCTGGCCGCGGGGGCCACCGATCCCGCAGTGGCTCGGGTCGGGTCCGAGGCCGCCATTGACGCCGGCCATGTCTTCCGGCGGTTCCTGGAGCCGATCCTCCCGATGATCGACGCGCCGGAGCCGGAGGTGCGCCTGGATGTCGTCTATCGGTTGATCTACGGGACCTGCCAGAACCGCGTGCTCTACGGCGAACTGTTCGAGTCCGACCGGCCGCTGACGTGGCCTCAGCTGACGGACGAGCTGGTGAACGTTGCCTGTCTCTACCTGCTCGGCGCGCCGGCGCAGTGACCTCCTGCCCTCAGGATGCGAATGCGATTCTCGCTTCACATTTATGTCGGGCGGCGCCATACTGAGCGGGCTCCACGGAAGACGGCCGGTTGGCCGTTCGGTCAACCAGGGAAGGAACCGCTCCATGCGAGAGCCGCTCAGCTACGAGATCGCGCACGGCGCCGCACTTGCCGCTCTCGAAGCGGGAAGGGCCGACGGGCACAAGGTGTGTGCTGTCGTGGTCAACCGAAGTGGCGTCACGAAGGTCCTTCTCAGCGATGACGGCGTTGGTCTCCTCGGCGTGGAGACCGCGCGACGCAAGGCATACACCTCGGCCGTGAGCGGTGTCCCGACGGCCAAGTTCGCGGCCTTCGCCGCGTCCCCCCAGATGCAGGTGGCGCCTCCCCATCTGGTCGATGCCAACCTTCTGCCGGTCGCCGGCGGCGTGCCGATCGTGACGGCCGACGGGGAAGTCATAGGCGCGATCGGGGTGGGCGGGGCGGACGACGCCACTGACGACCGCATCGCGCAGCAGGCTCGCGATTCCGTCGTGAAGATCGTCGCGTAGGCCTTCCTCCCGGTCGGTGCGGCGGCTGCGCTGAGCGCAGCCGCCGTCGTCGCGCCCCCTGGGTGGCTGATGTCTGTGTGCCACTCGGTGTGCGTGACCTCGCATCGCGCGACCGTCTCTCTCCGGAACATCGCCCTGGGTCGATGTGGTGATGACGCTGCCACGCTGACGAGTGAGCCGGAGATCGCGGTCGAAGCGCGTGTTCGTCGGAGTCACGCCGAGGCCGGACGAAGCCGTAATCACGACCCGCGCCTGTCACATGAGCGGTCTCAGCCGCGATCACCGGCGCAGTGGTCGGGGTCGATGGCGCGCAGGATGCGCTGGCCGATGTGGCCGAGCTGTTTGACCTGCGCCTTGGTCAACGGGTCGAAGACCAGGCGGCGCACTTCCGCGACGTGGCCGGGGGCGGCGCTGACGATCTTTTCGTAGCCCTCGTCGGTCAGGGTGGCCAGGGTGTAGCGGCCGTCGGCCGGATCGGGGCGGCGTTGGACGTACCCTTTGCGTTCGAGCCGGGCCACGACCTGGGAAAGGCGAGAGAGCGAGCCCTCGGCGTACGCGGCGAGCGAACTCATGCGCAGTTCCCGCCGCGGCGACTCCGACAGCGCCGCCGTCACCCCGTACTCGAAGTGCGTCAGCCCTTCATCGCGCAGTTGCGTATCGAGTGCGTGTTCCAGGCGCCGCATGATGCCCATCAAGCCGAGCCAGGCGCGGCGCTCCTCGTCGTCAAGCCAGCGGGGCGCCTCGTCAGCGGGGGTGTTCGTCATGCCCTCTAATGTACCTGCGCTTCACGCTTGAAGTGAATCCATCGAGCCTTCACTTGAAGCTTGAAGTCATTGCGGCTACCTTTGACTTAACGCTTGAAGTGACTGCCTGGGTTCCGAGCGGCAACGAGCCGCATGGGAGACACCAGCCGCCGCTCTGTCGTCATCGCCGGCTGACCCGACCCGCCTTTCTGCCCCGTCCCCACTCGATCCGGAGGAAACCCATGAGCCGACAGCTCGCCGCCCACCCGGCCCGCCCCAGAGGCCTCGTCGTCGCCGGCGGCCTGATCGTCACCGCTGCCATCGCCGTCGCCGTCAACGCCATCGTCGCCGCGACAGCCCACGCCGCCGGCGCCTCGGACGATTTCCAGCCCCTCCAACTGGCCGCCTATGCCCCCCTCACCGTCTTCGGCATCCTGGCCGCCGCTGCTGCCTGGGCGATCATCCGCGCGCGCTCGGCACGCCCCGCCCGGCTGCTCGGCATCCTCGTGCCCGCCGTCCTGATCGTCAGCCTGATCCCGGACATCATGGTCGGCATCTCCGACAGTCGGCCCGGCACCGGTTGGGGTGCCGTCATCGCCTTGATGGTCATGCACGTCGTTGTCGCTGCCGTAGCCGTCCCCGCCTACCAGCGGCTCCTCCCCCTCCCCGCCCAGGACTGACATGCATCCGCCGGGGCGCAGGCCTTCACTACGGTCGTGCAGCACCCGGGAGGCGCCAGTACGACCGTGCAGGCCGGCCTCGGCATCGAGGAAACACCTCCGGGTCGAGCCGAGCGACTGTCCCGTCCCGTCCCTTCATGTCCCACTTTCCGCGCAGCCACTTCTGCGCCCTTTCGAGAGAGTGCTACGACCCCCATGGAAATCTCCACAGCAGTCCCCACGGCAACCCCTCTGATGAAGCGGTCCGGACTCGCGGCGGCGATCGCGGCAGCGGCGGCAGTCCTCGTCTCGGCGCCGTACGCGTCCGCGGCGACGGAACACGCGTCCCTGAAGCCGGTCGTCACCGATGTGAGGACCCTCGCCGCATTCGACTTCACCGCCGGCGACGCCCTGGAGAACATCACCGCCAACCCGGACAACTCGCTGACTGTCTCCACACTGGGCGGTCGGAGCGCGGCGGGCGAGCGTCCGACACTGGTGCGGATCGCCCCGTCCGGGCGCCGCACGGTGATCGTCGCCGGGCAACAGGGCGACGCGTTCAGCGGCAACACGCGAGGTCGCGACGGCACCATCTACTACAACGTGGTATCTGCTGACGCCTCCCGGGCCGGCGTATGGAAGCTGCCCCCCGGCGGCACCCCTCGCCGCATCGCCGCCCTGCCCACCGACGGACTCCCCAACGGCCTGGCCCTCGACCCCGCCGGGCGCACCCTGTACGCGGCGGACAGCACCAAGGGCACCGTCTGGGCTGTCCCGGCCTCCGGCGGAAAGGCGACCGCCTGGCTGACCGCCCCCGCCCTCGCCCTCCCGGCCGACCCGTCCATCCCGTTCGGCGCGAACGGGCTCCGCTTCCACAGGGGTGCCATCTGGGTCTCCAACACCGCGAAGGGCACCCTGCTGCGGATCCCGGTCACCGCCACCGGCGCCCCCGGCCGAATCCACACGGTGACCAGCGGCCTCACCGGCGTCGACGACTTCAACTTCCTCAGCGACCACTCCGACGTGGTGTTCGCCGCGCTGAACGGCCTCGACCAGGTCGCGGTCGTCCGCCCCGACGGGACCACCGAGACCGTCCTGACCGCCTCGGACGGCCTTGCTTCACCCACCTCCGTCGCGGTACGCGGAAACCGGCTCTACATCACCAACGCCGGTTTCGCCGAGCCCCACGACGCGAAGGTGCAGCGCGGAACGATCAACCCCGCCGTACTGAACCGCGGCCCGGCCTCCTGATGCCCGGGCGCCACCGGCCGCTCCTTCAGCGGACGGCTGACCCCGCAGGCGTTGATCCGGGCCGGACTCTTCGCGCTGCCCGACGAGACCGTGGCGCGCACCGGTCACGGTGACTTCCTGGTGAGGGCGAGTTTCCATAAAGGCCGAGCCCAGGGTGAGGGACGGCCGTTGGGTGGCAGCTCCGCAGGCCGGCGCCCACCGGGCCCGCTGAGTCACCCGACGTTGCCAGGAAGGGTTGTCGCGCCGAGCGGGACGCCTTGTCCGGCGTCGGTGGACGTCTCAGAACATCGCCTGGATGATCCCCACGGTGCGCGCCAGGTGTGGCTCGGAGCGATCGGCGCGGTGGGCCACGGCCAGCTCCACGCGTGCGTCGGCCCCGGCCAGTGGCAGGTAGGCGACGCCGTCGAGCGCCAGCGCGGTCACGGGCTCGGGCACGACCGCGACGCCGAGGCCACCGGCCACGAGCGTGACCAGCGTCGAGGTCTCGCCGACCTCGTGGCGGATGTGCGGCTCGACACCGGCGTCGCGCAGGAGGCTCAGGACGACGTCGTACATCACCGACCGGCGGTCGGCGGAGTGCACGATCAGGTCGGCACCGGCGAGGTCCGCGGCGCGCAGCCGTGAGCGGCGGGCGAGCGGATGGTCGACCGGCACGGCGACGACGAGCCGGTCCCGGCGCAGCGTGCGGACGGTGAGGGAGAGGTCGGCCACCGGAGGACGCAGCAGCGCGACGTCGATCGCACCGGAGCGCAGGGCCTCGACCTGGTCGGGCGCGAGCATCTCGCCGCGGAAGGAGAAGTCCACGCCGGGAAGCTCCTCCGCGAGCCGCCGAGAGAGCGCCGGCAGGAGGCTGTACGTCGCCGAACCCACGCACCCGATCGCGAGGTGGCCGACCGTGCCGGCGGCGACGCGGCGTGCGTGATGGGTGGCCTCGTCGACATCGCCGAGGATCGCACGTGCCCGCTCCAGGTAGGCCCGGCCGGCCTCGGTGAGATCGACACGGCGGGTGGTGCGGTGGAGCAGCTCGACACCCAACTCGGCCTCCAGCTGGCGGATCTGCTGGGAGAGCGGCGGCTGCGCCATGTGGAGCCGTTCGGCGGCGCGACCGAAGTGACGCTCCTCGGCCACCGCCACGAAGTACCGGAGATGACGCAGATCCATATGTCGTCCATATCAATCGGCTCGAATATACGTACTTCAGAATATCTCTGGCCGGGACTAGCGTCGCTGCCATGAGCGCTTTCATCTACGCCGCGACCCGGACGCCGTTCGGCCGCTTCAACGGTGCACTGGCCGGCGTCCGCCCCGACGACCTGGCCGCCGCCGCGATCACCTCCACGCTCGCCAAGGTGCCGGGCCTCGACCACGCCGCGATCGACGACGTGGTGTGGGGCAACGCCAACGGCGCCGGCGAGGAGAACCGCAACGTCGGCCGCATGGCCGCGCTGCTCGCCGGGCTTCCGGTGAGCGTGCCCGGCACCACGGTCAACCGGCTGTGCGGTTCGAGCCTCGACGCGGCGATGATGGCCGGCCGGATGATCGAGTCCGGCGACGCCGAGGTGGTGTTGACCGGCGGCGTGGAGTCGATGACACGTGCGCCGTGGGTGCTGCCCAAGTCGGCGAAACCGTTCCCGGCAGGCGACGTCACCGCGGTCTCGACCACACTCGGCTGGCGGCTGGTCAACCCGCGGATGCCGAAGGAGTGGACGGTCAGCCTCGGCGAGGCCAACGAGCAACTCCGGGAACGGTTCGGGATCTCCCGCGAGCGGCAGGACGAGTTCGCCGCCCGCTCCCACCGACTCGCCCACACCGCGTGGGAGTCGGGCTTCTACGACGACCTGGTGGTGCCCGTCGAAGGCGTCGACCTGACCCGCGACGAGAGCATCCGAGCCGGCTCCACGCCGGAGGTGCTGGCCGGGCTCAAGCCGGTCTTCCGTACGCCGGAGCAGGGCGGCACCATCACCGCGGGCAACGCCAGCCCGCTCAACGACGGTGCCTCCGCGGTGCTGTTGGGCAGCGAGCGGGCCGCGGCCACCATCGGGGCCGCCCCGATCGCCCGCATCGCGGGCCGTGGCGTGATGGCGCTGGAGCCGCAGGCCTTCGGCTACGCGCCGGTCGAGGCCGCCGACCGTGCGCTGGTCCGGGCCGGCATCGGCTGGGACCAGGTGGGCGCGGTCGAGGTCAACGAGGCCTTCGCCGTGCAGTCACTCGCCTGCGTCGACGCGTGGAAGGTCGACCCCGGCATCGTCAACCAGAGGGGCGGAGCCATCGCGATCGGCCACCCGCTGGGCGCCTCGGGCGGTCGTGTCCTCGCCACGCTGGCCAAGGTGCTGCGCGAGACGAGGCAGCGCTACGGCGTCGCCGCGATCTGTATCGGGGTCGGTCAGGGGCTGGCCGTCGTACTCGAGAACTGCGACGTCGACGGTACGGAGGCGGGCAAGTGAGCAGGGTTGAGATCGTTGAGAGCGCCGACGTGGCCGTCGCCGGGATCGAGGACGGGTCCACCGTCCTCGTCGGCGGCTTCGGCCTGGCGGGGATGCCGTTCGACCTGATCGACGCACTCATCCGGCAGGGTGCGAAGGACCTCACCATCGTGTCCAACAACGCCGGCAACGGCGAGGTCGGGCTGGCCGCGCTCCTGGCCGCCGGCCGGGTGCGCAAGGTGCTCTGCTCCTTTCCGCGCCAGGCCGACTCCTGGGTCTTCGACGGCCTCTACCGTGAGGGGAAGGTCGAGTTGGAGGTGGTGCCGCAGGGCAACCTCGCCGAGCGGATGCGCGCCGCCGGTGCCGGCATCGGCGCGTTCTACTGCCCGACCGCGGTCGGTACGCCGCTGGCCGAGGGCAAGGAGGAGCGCGAGATCGACGGCCGGAAGTACCTGCTGGAGTACCCCATCAAGGGCGACTACGCGCTGATCGGCGCGCACATCGCGGACACGCTGGGCAACCTCGTCTTCCGCAAGACCGCCCGCAACTTCGGACCGGTCATGGCCACGGCCGCGACGACGACCATCGTCCAGGTCGACGAGGTCGTCGAGGCCGGGACGCTCGACCCCGAGGCCGTCGTCACCCCGTCCATCTACGTCGACCGGGTCGTCCAGGCAGAGGCCCGCCACTACACCGTGCAGGGGGCCCGATGACCACCACGTCGACCACCACGAGCGGCCGGGCGTACGCCGGGGTGCCGCAGAGCGCCGACCACCGGCTCTCGACGGACGAGCTGGCCGCCGTCATCGCACGGGACATCCCGGCCGGCGCCTTCGTCAACCTCGGGATCGGACAGCCCACCAGGATCGCCGACCACCTGCCGGCCGACTCCGGGGTGGTGCTGCACACCGAGAACGGCATGCTCAACATGGGTCCGAAGGCCGAGGGCGAGGCGATCGACCCCGACCTGACCAACGCCGGCAAGGTCCCGGTGACCGAACTGCCGGGGGCGGCGTACTTCCATCACGCCGACTCCTTCGCGATGATGCGCGGCGGGCACCTCGATGTCTGTGTCCTCGGGGCGTACCAGGTCGCCTTCGACGGCGACCTCGCCAACTGGCACACCGGCAGGACCGACGACATCCCTGCCGTCGGCGGCGCCATGGACCTCGCCATCGGCGCGAAGGACGTGTACGTGATGATGTCGCTCTTCACCCGCTCCGGTGAGCCGAAGCTCGTGCCCCGGTGCACCTACCCGCTCACCGGCGTCGGCTGCGTCAGCCGCGTCTACACGGACCACGGCGTCTTCGACGTCGGCCCCGAGGGCGTACGGATCCGGGAGACATACGGCGTCAGCGCCCACGAGCTGGCGGACCGCCTCGGCATCACGCTGTCCTAGACCTGTCCTGGACCGTGTCCTCGCCGATATGGGCGTGGACCCCCTGTGGGGCCGCGAACGTGGAGCTGGGTCGTGCCGGACGGTTTGTGAGATACCGCGAGGCCGCTGGGCTGATCTGCTCGAGAGCCGGGATGCGGGGCCGCCTGCGTGAAGCCGTCCTGCGCCTACTGGACGACGCCGGTCTGACCGACCTCACCCGCGTCGTCCTCGACACCGCCGACGTGAGGGCGTGCGCGATCGCGTTCACGCCGCTGGTCACGGAGATTTCCACCGTAAGGATCATGGGAGCGAGGGGTCGCCCACCGATCACCGGGTCCAGAGTTCCTTCGGCGGGTAGCCGGCCCATGACCGTGTACTCACCGCCGTCCCGGTCGGTGAAGGCATAGCCGCCGTCCTCGCCGGTGGTCGTGGTGGCCACCACGTTGCCGGCCGCGTCGACGAGCGTGACCCGTGCGTTGTCCAGCGGCCGGCCCGCGGTTCGGACCACGCTCAGCAAGCTGAAGGTGCCGTTCGCGTCGGCCGCGCCACGATGGCGCCGACGAGCGGCTCCTTGTGGTCGGCCGACCTGACCGTGCCGACCAGGCCGCTGTTACCGGAGAGCAGAGATGTCGTACGAGACCGGCTCGTCGACGACCACCACCGTGGACGCCTGTGGCTGGTCGCCCTCGGCGGATGAGATGAGCACGTAGCTGCCCTCGCCCGGCGCGTCCACCGTGGAGGAACGGTCCGGGTGGGTCATCACGCGGCCCACCCGCCGCCCGGCCAGCGAGATCAGGGCGACAGCCGCCCCCGCAACGGGTGCCGACTCGATGCCGATGACCGGGATGCCGCCGGAGGACCGGACTGCGGTAGCGCACTCGCGGTCGCCGCCGGGACGGGCGAAGTGTCCGGGGCGGGCGCAGACGCGGCAGCGGACGCGCTCGGCACCTTCGCGTCGTTCTCGGTGTTCTCGTGGTCCCCGTCCTTCCGGCCTCGGAGGCCGAACGCCGCGAGAGCGGCGCCCACGAGGGCGAGGATGCCGGTGACCAGGACAGCGGTGTGGACGCCGTTCATGAAGGCGGTGTGGCTGCCCTCCACGACTGCCGCCCTGAGCTGTGCGGGCATCGCGTCGGAGACCGGGGCGACACCCATCGCGACCGCGTCCTTCGCCTCCTCGAAGCGAGCGGCTGCCGAGTGGGGCACGCCGGCGTCGGTCAGTGAGTCGGTGAGTGTGGAGCCGACGCGGCTGCTGATGAGGGAGACGAGCACCGAGGTGCCGAGGGCTCCGCCGACCTGGAGCGAGGTGGCCTGGAGACCACCCGCGATGCCACCGTCCTTGACGGGGGCGTTGCCGACGATCGCGTCGGAGGACGCGGCCATCACGATGCCGACGCCGAGGCCGAGCGCGACGAACGGCGGCCACATGGCGACGTACGAGGAGTCGGCGCTCCAGGCCAGCATCGTGAACGCGGCGCCGGCCTGAAGCACCATCCCGAGCGGCATGGTCAGGCGCGCGCCGAACTTCTCGGTGAGCTTCGCGCCGAGCGGCGAGGCCACCATGGAGGCGAGGCTGAGCGGCAGGGTGCGCACACCGGACTCGACGGGTGTGAAGCCGTGCACGTTCTGCAGGTACAGCATCACGAAGAAGATCACGCCGAGCAGGACGAAGAAGTTCAGCGCGGTGACGAACGTACCTATGGTCACAGCCGGGTTGCGGAACAGCCGCATGGGCAGGAGCGGGTGCGGGACGCGCGTCTCGTTCCAGCCGAAGAGGACCAGGACGACGACTCCCCCGGCGATCGCGCCGAGTGTGCCGGCCGAAGTCCAGCCCCACGTCTCGCCCTTGACGACGCCGAAGACGACGGCGAGCAGGCCCAGGGCGAGCAGCACGACGCCGGGCACGTCGAACTTCTCGCCGGCGGCCGCCTCGTTCCTGGACTGCGGCAGGACTATGAGGCCGAAGACGAGGGCGATGACGCCGATGGGGGCGTTGATGTAGAAGACGGATTCCCAGTCGACATGCTGCACGAGCAGCCCGCCGACGATCGGGCCGAGCGCGGTGGCGACGGACGAGATCATCGCCCAGATGCCGACCGCCATGCCGAACTTCTTCGGCGGGAACACGGCGCGCAGCAGTGCGAGGGTGTTGGGCATGAGCAGCGCGCCGAAGAGGCCCTGCAGGGCGCGGAAGGCGATGACGCCCTCGATCGAGCCGGCGAGTCCGATCGCGACGGACGCGACGGTGAATCCGACGACGCCGACGAGATAGACGGTACGGCGTCCGAGGCGGTCGCCGAGCTTGCCGCCGAGGATGAGGGCGGCGGCGAGGGCGAGCAGGTAGGAGTTGGTGACCCACTGCAGTTCGGCGGTAGTGGCGTTCAGGTCGCGGGCGATCTCAGCGTTGGCGATCGAGACGACGGAGCCGTCGAGGCCGACCATGAACAGGCCGAGCCCGACGGCGAGCAGTGTCAGCCAGGGGTTGGCGCGAAGACCGCGGTGATGGGGATCGGATACGGGAGTGGGTGCTGTGGAAACAGCGGTGACAGACATGTGTGAGCTGTCCTCAGAACGTGAGGCGCGCGGCTGGGGCGCGTGGACATGTGCGGGGGAGCGGTGTACGCGAGCAGCACGCCCAGCCCCGCCGCAGCGGCGGCAAGGGCAGTAGGCGTACGGGGAGGCGGACCGGCCGGTCAGACGGAGTGGTCGCGCAGGCGCCGGCTAAGAGCCTCAAGGGCGCCGAGCGCCGAGCCGAGGGCATCGAGATCGCCGTCGGTGAGGGTACGCAGTGCGGACGCGAGCTGCCGCGCCGCGACGTCCTCGGCCTCGCCGATGCGCTGACGCGCCTCGGCGGTGACGCAGAGGCGGGCGACGCGCTTGTCGGTGTCGTCCTGATGCCGCTCCAGCAGGCCCGCTTCGGTGAGGCGGGTGACCAGGGCGCTGACGTTGTTCGGCATCATCCACAGCGCGCCGGCTGCTTTGTGGACGGTGGCGCCGTCGTGCTCGGCGACGTACTGCAGCAGGGCCAACTGCCGCTCGGGGAGCTTGGGGTAGGGCAGTTGCTGATCGATGCCCTGTTTGATGTACCGGTTCAGCACGGGCAGGCACGCCACGAGGCCCGCGGCCACATGGTCGACGCCCTGCCTCTGGCGAGGCTCACTGATTCCGGTCACGCCGACAAGTTACCTATGAAAAGAAACCTATGTCAAAATACTAATGAGGAAGGCCGGGTGACGTCGCACTGCAACACTCGACGGCTCGGCGAGGAAGCATCGCAACCGGCTCAGGTGGGTGAAGCCCCACCGTGCGGCCTATTCGGTGATCCCCGATGCACCCGTGAGGACTTCGGCGTGGACATGGTCCAGACGGACGCTGCGCAGGTACGTCATCGGGGTCACGCCGAGGTGTTCCCTGAAGCCTTCCTCGGGGCGTCGCGCGCTGACGCCGGCTGTTCGGGCCAAGTCCCCCAAGAAGTGCTGGTGCTGCGCCGACCACGGCCGAGTGCGGACGCCAGGTCGAAGCCGAACGCGAATTCCAGTGGAGCCTGCGGCGGGCGGCCGAGGAGGGCCTGGAAAATACCTGCCGGTCGTCTCAGCCCGCCTTCCCCATGCGGCGGGTGGCGCTGAACATGCCGGGAGGGAGGTTTTCCACGGTGGTGCCGTCGGGGAAGACGACGCGTGCGGTGGTGGCCGGTGGGACATCGACCGTGATGGTGAGTTCGTCGCCGGTCGTCCGCCACTCGACGGCGATCGTGCCCTGCGGGGACTCGTGGGTTCCCCGGGCCCAGGGCACGGACGGGTGCGGGACGGGCGCGACCTCGAAGGACTCCCAGGCGACCGACCCCGGCGTCTGCCGCAGCCCCAGGACGTGGGTGTGCAGGAAGCGGACCACCGCGCCCTTGCTGTAGTGGTTCAGGGAGTCGTGTGCGGTGCCGGACTCGTCGACGCCCTCCCAGTCCTCCCAGATGGTCGTCGCGCCGCGGTCGACCATGTACAGCCAGGACGGCGCGGTGCGCTGGAGGAGCAACTCGTAGGCGACGTCGGCGTGTCCGGTGTCGGCGAGGACGGGGAGCAGGTCGCCGGTCGCGAGAAAGCCGGTGCCCAGATGCGTGCCGGCCGCGCGGATCAGCTCGACCAGGCGCGCGGCGGCGGCCTCGCGCAGGTCACCGGGGACGAGCTTGAGGGACAGCGCCCGCACATAACCGGCCTGGGTGTCGCCGGTGGTGCGTCCGTCGGGGAACAGGAACTCGGTGCGCCACGCGTCGCGGACCCGCTCGGCGATCTCGGCGTAGCGGTTCGCGTCCTCGGTGCGGTCCAGCACGCGTGCCACGCGTGCCAGGGTCGCCGTCGAGCGGTACAGGAAGGCCGTCCCGATCTCGCCCTTGTCAGCCATGAACCAGGCGACGGGATCGTCCTTGACCGGGTCGACACGGCTGCCGTCGGCCGTCCTCAGCCGGGGCTCGGTCCACTCGCCCCAGTGGAAGGAGCCGTCCCACAAGTACCGCTCGTGCGGCAGCGGTTCGGCCGAGCGCTCGGTCCGGGACGGGTGGCGGGCGGTGCGGGCGGTCATGAGCGCCCACTCCACCCAGCGGACCATCGCCTCCCAGTTCTCGGCCAGTACCTCCCGGTCGCCGTATGACTCGTACAGCTCCCACGGGACGGCGACGACGGCGTCTCCCCAGCCGGCCGAGCCGGTCATCATGGCGAACTGGTCGTCGAGGTGGTGTTTGATACGGCGTCCGTCGGGCGAGAAGTTGGCGATCCGGCCGTCGGGCAGCTGGTCGTCGCGGACGGAGCGCAGCCATTTGCGGCTGAAGCCCAGGACGTCGTACAGGCGTGTCGCCGTGGGGGCGAAGACCTGGTAGTCGCCGGTCCAGGCGAGGCGTTCGCGGGTCGGACAGTCGGTGGGCACGTCGACGGCGTTGCCGCGGAAGCTCCACTCGGCGATCTCGTGGAGGCGGTCGAGGTCACCGTGCCCGCAGGCGAACGTGCCGGTGCGGCGCAGGTCCGAGTGGAGGACGCGCATGACGAGGCTCGCAGGGTCGAGCGGTGCGCCGTCGCGGCGGACACGGACGTACCGGAAACCGTGCACCGTGTGACGCGGCTCGAACGTCTCGCCACCGCCCGCGGACACGGCCTCGTCGCGCTGGACGAAGGGCATCGGGGCCTGGCCGGGGCGCGTGGCGTCCAGATGGGCGGTCGTCAGGTCGCCGTCGGGGCCGAGGTGTTCGCCGTGGTCGACGACCGTGCGGGTGCCGGCCGGGCCGAGGTCGCCCAGCGCGATCCGGCCGGACGCGTTCTGGCCGAAGTCGGCGATCCATATTCCGTCTTCGAGCTGTACGACGGCCTGTGCGGGGCGTGACTCGATCACGCGCACCGGCGGCGCGGGCGACCAGTCGATGGCGGGCGCCTCCACCTGGTCGACAAGGACCGGCCTGCCGGCCCCGGGCCGCAGGCGGAAGTCGGTGGTCTGTCCGTCCATGAGGTCGGCCCGGGTGATGGCCGACTCCGTGCTCGTCCACGTCTCGTCGGTGCGGACGACCTGCCGTGCGTCGTCCTCGTAGACGATGTGCAGCTCGGCCCGTGCGCCGGGCACCGTGCCCCAGTCGGCCGGTTGGCGGAAGGCACCGACCTGACCCCGGTACCAGCCGTCGGACAGCAGGATCTCGAACCGGTTGTCGCCCCTCTCGACGGCGGTCGTGACGTCAAACGCCTGGGCGTAAAGCGTGCGGTCGTAGGAGGTCGACCCCGGTGACAGTTCAGCGGTGCCGGCCCGTTCGCCGTTCACGTACGCCTCGTACACCCCGAGTGCCGTCGCGTACAGCCGTGCCGAGCGCACCCCAGCCCGCGCCTCGAACCGGGCCGACAGAACGTACGCGGGCCGTCCGCCGCAGCCGGGGTTCCCGGACTCGGCGGGACTGATCCAGCGCGCCCGCCAGTCCGCGGCGAGCAGACCGGTCTCGAAGGCATGCCACCGTGACCACGGCGATGTGCCGTCGCCGTCGGTGCCGAGCGCCCGGACCCGCCAGGCCACCCGGCGACCGCTGGTCAGCGCCGCCCACGGCCACGGGACGAACCGGTGTCCGCCGACGGCGACGCTCACCACGGGCCGTGCCTCGCCGTCGACGGTGCACTCCACCTCGTACGCCACCGGGCGTGCCGCGTCCGACGGTGGTTTCCACGACAGCCGGGGCGTGGGCCCTGACACGGGGAAGGCGTCCCCGCCGCCGTCGATGCCCAGGTCGTACGGTGCGTTGCGCATGCTGTGCCTTCTCGGAGCTCGGTGGAACGGGAAGCTTCTCAGGACGCCGGCCGGGAGGTGGCGCTACCGGACAGACCTGATCTTGAACTTGACGATGAGGCCACCGACCAGTGCCAGGACCGCGCCGAGCAGGTAGAGCAGGGTGTAGTTCTTCTCGCCGCCGTCGCTGACGCCGAGGGTGATGACGAGCGGGGCGATCAGCGGGGCGACGGCGCTGGGGATCTTCTGGGCGAAGGCGACGACGGCGAGGTAGCGGCCGGCCTCCGCCCGGTCGGGCAGGACGGCGAACACGATCGCCTGGTCGACCGCGCTGAACACCGCGATGGCGAACTGCATCAGCACCGCGCCGACGACCAGTTGGGGCAGCGAGTGGGCGAACGCCTCGGTGACGGCCCCCGCGACGAACACCGTGGAGCCGATCAGGGTGAACAGCTTGCGCCGGCCGAGCTTGTCGGAGAGGAAGCCGCCCCCGATGGCGCCGCCGGCCGCGGCCGCCACGCCGATGGTCCCGATGACCGCCACGATCCCGGCGACCTCCTTGACCGGCAGGTCGAGCCGTTGCGCGTAGAAGAAGGTGCCGAAGGTCGTGTTGAAGTACAGGCCCATGAAGAAGACGAAGCGGCCGAGCCAGTTCCAGCCGAAGTCCGGGTACTTGCGTGGGTTGAAGCCGTAGCTGGCGACCATGCTCCTCAGGGTCACGCCGCTGGAGCGCACCAGTGCGCGGGAGTCGCCCTCGGGCTTGAACACCGGGAACAGGATCACCAAGGCGGCGCCCAGTACGCCCGGGACCAGGAACACCAGGAACGTGCTGGAGGCCACCCCGTACGCGAGACCGATACCGATCACGGGGGCGATCTGGGTCATGACGCTGGTCAGGGCCGAGACCCGGCCGCGCTGCTCCTCGGGCACCCGGTCCGCCTGGACGTTCTGTACGGCTTGTCCGGCCGTGGCCCAGCCGATCATGCCGACGACCCACGCCATTCCCAACAGGAGGACCGACGGCGCGAGGGCGACCCCGACGAGCGCGACGGTGCCGAGAAGGGCGCCGCCGACCATGAAGGGGGCGCGGCGGCCGAACCGGGAACGGGTCCGGTCGCTCCAGAGTCCGATCAGGGGGCTGAGGACCAGGTAGAGGAACTGGGCGGACCCGGTGACGTACCCGAGCCGCTCCTCGTGTCCCGGTGCCAGGTCGTCGATCCGCACCGCGAGCGAGTAGGAGAGGGGGACCATCAGAGCCAGGGAGCCGCCGAAGCTGGCGATCATCAGCCAGAGGAGGTAGTCCCTGCCGACCTTCTGCAGCGGCGGTGCCTCGATCTCGGACGTGGCGGGCGGCTCGGCGGTACGCCCGTCGGCGTCCTGAGGCGACGCCGGGGGAGGGGAACCCGCCACGCTGACATCCTGGTCGTCGTGAGGCATGAGGACTCCTTTGTCACATGGTGGCAGGGGACGGCGGCAAGCAAAGATCCGTGGGGTGGAGCGGTTCTGGTTCCGGGATGTCGGCGGCACGGTCGATGCCGTGCCGCGGACTGGACCCGCTGCGGTGCGGGACCGGGGAATCCGGAGTGTGGTGGCGGCCGGTGCCGTCGGAACTGGGCGGTGCCGTATTGCCGGAGAATCGTGTGGATGCCTGGCCGAGGAGCCGGGATCCCGTGGTGTGCGCCGCGGGGCGGCTCCGGGACGGCGGCTCAGGAGACGCCGGTGAGGGACGAGCGGGGCTTCGCCTGCCCACTGGGGCGGCCGTGGCCTCGCGCCGCCGTGTGCCGGGCCTTGAGCGGACCGGTCGCCTGAGGGCGCCGGTGTGATGCGGCCCTGCGCCCTGTGGGGTGGCGGGGCCGAGTCACGGCCCGCCTTGTCGGTCGTCGCGGCAGGGCGGCATCGGGGTGTTGCGGAGTGCCGCGGGTCTCAGTCGGCCGGGGTCTGGCCGGGCTTGCGGCCGTCGAGGTCGTGCCAGCGCCGGCGCAGGGCGAACGCGGCGGACTTGGGTTTGCGGTCGCGGGTGAACACGCCCTTCTTGTTGCCGTCGACCCGGTGGATGCCGGCCGAGGTCTGGAAGTCGGCGAAGTTCCACACGTGTTCGCCGACGAACTCGGGGATGCGGTCGAAGACCCGGTGGTACATGGCGAGGAAGTCGCTCTGGTACTCCTCGCTCCACGGTGCGTCCCAGACGGAGTGCAGACCGGGCTGGGTGTCGGCGCCGTACTCGGACATCATGACCGGCTTGCCGAAGCGCTGGACCCACCCGCGCAGATCCTGCTCCAGATACCCCTCGGCGGTCGCGAGGTCGCCGGTGAACAGGTACCAGCCGTAGTAGCGGTTGATGCTGAGTACGTCGAACAGGTCGCCGATCTGGTCGTTCTGCGGGGTCGCGAACATGACGGCGGCGTAGGTGAGGGGCCGGGTCGGGTCGAGCTTGCGGGCCAGTTCGACCAGCGGTTCGAAGTACGCGCGCGCGCCGTCCTCGTTGGAGGCCGGCTCGTTGGCGAGACACCACATCACCACACTCGGGTGGTTCCTGTCCCGCTCGATCAGCTCCCGCAGGTGCTGGGCGTGGACGTCCCGCGTCGTCCCGCCGAAGTTCTCCGGCGCGAAGGTGGGGGTCGGCGGAACACCGGTGAGCCCGCCCTGGACGCCCAGGTTGAGGCCGACGGCCGCGGTCTCGTCGATGACGACGATGCCGTGCCGGTCGGCGAAGTCCAGGACCTCTTCGGCGTACGGATAGTGGGAGGTGCGGAAGGAGTTGGCGCCGGTCCACTCCATCAGCTGGAAGTCGTGCACGAGGTAGGCGTCGTCGTGGCCCTTGCCCCGGACCGGGGTGTCCTCGTGCTTGCCGAAGCCGGTGAAGTAGAACGGCTCGCCGTTGATGAGGAAGTCGGTGCCGCGTACCTCGACCGTACGGACGCCGAACGGCTGGGTGTAGCTGTCGACGGTCTCGCCGTCCACGGCCGGCTCCACGACGAGGTCGTAGAGGTAGGCCGCGCCCGGCTGCCAGAGCGTGACGTCCTCGATGCGCAGGACGCCTTCGGGGCCTTCGCCCTCCGCGACGGTCCGGCCCGCCTCGTCGATCACGCGCACCCGCACGGTGACCGTGTCGGCGTGTTCGCCGGCGGTCTCCACGCGGTAGCCGACGGTGCCGGCCGTGCCGTCCCGTCCGGTGACGACGGTGACGTCCTCGACGAAGGTCGTCGGCGTGCTGTACAGGCGGACCGGGCGTGCGATGCCGGCGTAGTTGTAGAAGTCGTGCAGGTACGACTGCCGTTCGCGGCCGTCGGGGCCGGTGGTGACGGAGCCCGGCGGGATGGTCACGTTCGTCAGGCGGTTGTCGACGCCGACCGTCAGCCTGAACTCGGTGCCGGGCTCGACGATGCCGGTCAGGTCCGCCTCGAACGGTGTGTAACCGCCCGTGTGTTCGGCCACGAGCCGTTCGTCCACGTAGACCTGCGCGGCGTGGGTGACGGACCCGAAGCGCAGGACCACGCGCTCGCCGGTCCAGCCGCGCGGCACGCGCACGTCGCGCTGGTACCAGACGACTCCGACGTGGTCACGGATCTCCGGGTCCACGAACAGGTCGTTGTAGCTGGCGGGCACGGGGACTTCGAGCGGCGGGGCGAGCCGTGACGTCCAGGGAGCGGCGCCGGCCCGGGTGTCGAGGGCGAACCGCCACAGGCCGTCGAGGCCGAAGACGTCTCGGGTGGGGGTGGTACGGGGCGAGAGCATGAGGTTCCTACCGGGTGCTGGGGCGGTCGGGGTGGTGTGCGTCAGGCCGTTTCACCGGCGTCGGCGAGGAGTGTGCTGCCTGTCATGAACGCCGAGAGGTCGCTGGCGCAGAACAGCACCACCCTGGCCACGTCGTCGGGCACGCCGAGTCGGCCGAGCGGACCGGGCCGCATCACGGACATGATCGTCTCGGAGTCCACGCCGGCCGCCGCTGCCGCGGCCATGTTCCCCTCGGTCGGTACGAACGTCGGGGCGACGCCCAGTACGCGGATGCCGAACGGGGCGAACTCCAGGGCGAGTTGCCGGGTGAGGCCGCGTGCCGCGTGCTTGGAGCCGACGTACGCGGCGAGCCCGGGGGCCGTACCGCGGAACCCGGCCGTGGAGACGACGTTGACGATGACGCCCCCGCTGCCTGCCTCGCTCATCCGGCGCGCGGCCTCCCGGGAGCCGAGGAAGACCCCGCGGGTGTTCACGGCGAACACCTCGTCGAAGGCCTTGTCGGACATCTCCAGCGCGGGAACGCTGGGGAATATCCCGGCGTTGTTCACCCAGATGTCGACCCCGCCGAGCTCCCGGACCGCGAGGTCGGCGGCGGCCACGACGCTGTCGGGGTCGGTGACGTCCAGATGGGCGGCCAGGGCGCGGCCCCGGCCTCGGGCGCCGAGAGCCTCGGCGACGGCGGTGGCGAGCTCGTCCTCGATGTCCGCGACGAGCACGTCCGCTCCCGCCTCGGCCAGCCGCTCGGCGACGGCCCGGCCGAGCCCGCGGCCCGCGCCGGTCACGACGGCGCGCCGCCCGGACAGCGAGACGAGTTCGGCCAGGGACTTGGACGAGACGTCGGGGATGGATACCTGCACGGTGTGTCCTCCGTGTGAGGGTGCGGTCAGATCCGGCCGCGGCGGGCTGTCTCGCCCAGCCATGCGAGAGAGGGCTTGGGGCGGCGCTCGAACGTCTCGCGGTCGACCTCGATCAGGCCGAACGTCGGCGCCCAGTGGCCCCACTCGTAGTTGTCGAGCAGGCTCCAGTGCAGATAGCCGCGTACGTCCACTCCGTCGGCGATCGCCTTGCCGAGGTGCTCCAGGGCTTCGCCCGTGTAGGCGATGCGGCGGGTGTCGTCGCCGGTGGCGATGCCGTTCTCGGTGATCAGGATCGGCAGGCCGCCGGTGAACTCGGCGGTGTGCCGTACCGCGATGCCCAGGGCGTCGGGCCGGTAGGCGGTCCCCACGAGCGTGTTGTCCGGGTGCGGCGGGTAGGGCTCGATGCCGTCCGGGCCGACCCACTGGCTGGAGTACGACTGCACACCCACGAAGTCGTCGCCGCGCGACCCCTCCAGGTAGAGGTTCTCCCAGACATGCTCCAACTCCCGCTTCTTCTCCTCGGCACCGGGACGGGCCACGAAGGCGCGGTTGGCGACCGTCCAGCCGACCTTGGCGTTGGTGCGCTCGCGCAGCACCTCCCGCGCGGCGTGGTGCACCTCGACGAGCCGTCCGCCGATGGCGGTGTCGGGGGCCGGCAGCGGAGGACGCGGGCCCTCGGTGTCGAGGGTCGGGCTCTGCCACTCCCCGCCTGCCTGCGCGCTCTGCATCGCCCGCGCCATGCCGACCATGATGGCCAGCATGTTCGGCTCGTTCATGGTGACGACCCACTCGACGCCGTCGAGGATCGGCGCGACCGTCTCGACGTAGGTCCGGAACCGGTCCACCGCGCGCTCCCCGAGCCAGCCGCCCTCCTGGGTGAACCAGAGCGGGCTGGTGAAGTGGTGCAGGGTCACGACCGGGGTCAGGCCGAGCTCGAAGGCCGTTTCGATCATGCGCCGGTAGTGGGCGAGTTCGGCGCGCGACACCATGCCGGGTACGGGCTCGATGCGGGCCCATTCGATGCCGAAGCGGTAGGCGTTGAGTCCGGCGTCAGCGAGCAGCCGCATGTCCTCGTGGTACCGGTGGTAGCTGTCGCAGGCGTCGCCGCTGCGCTCCATGCCCGGGATGCGCCCCTCGTTGGCCCAGAAGTCGCTGTTGAGGTTGTTGCCCTCGATCTGGTGCGGTGCGGTGGAGGCTCCCCAGAGGAACCTGGGCGGGAATTCGGTCATCGTCGACTGCTTTCCTGAGTGTCGGTGGTGCGGGCCTCGTGGCACTTGCGCCGTCACCCGGCCGTTCGGGCGCGGTGGGCGGCGGCCTCAGTGCGGGGGGCGTCGAGGGTGAAGCGAGCTCTCCTGCCGGGTCGGTCGCGCGGACGTGGCGGTGGGAGCGGACGCTCACGCAGGAGCTGACGGGCTGGGTGACGGGTGTCCGCAGGGCGTGACGAGCCGGGGGTGCGGGCGGCCGATCCTCATGGGTGGATTCCTTCGTGGCGGGAGCCGGGTGGGCTGCGACCTGTGCCAGTTCGTCGGTTCGCCGGTGCGTGAGTACGAGGCGTGCGACAACCAACTCTTACCGTGTGGTTAGTTTTCGTTGGGACGTTAGACCGGGATCGCAAGAGCGGGAAGGATGTCGCTCGGCTTCGTGATCAAAACGTTATGATAGGGCGGGTCGATCACCGGGAACGCGTGCGCACGGGGAGCAAGGCCGGCACGGGCAGCCCGTAACCCGAGCCCGGGGAGTCGCATGCCGATGGAGCGTGACCTCGCGGCGGCCATCGGCGTCGGCCGCGCCGGCGCGCTCCGCGCCGGAGGATCTGGGGCGGCGGAGCGCTGCCTGCGGGGAGGGGCGCGGGCCGCTGCTGCGGAGGAGTTCGAGCGCTGTGGCGGCGCGCTGCATCACGGCTTCGCCGGCAACCTGAGTGGGGCGGACCGCGGCGGTGCAGGTTCGCTCGGGAGTGTCACCGCCGCTTCCGTGACGGGCAGGTCGATCGTCGCCGCTGTCCGTGGGCGAGATCCTCGACTGTCCGCGAGGTCGGCGTGATCACCTCCAGAGCGTGCGGCGCGCGCTGCTCGGCGACCGGCTCCGACCGTGGCCGGTGTCCCACGGGTGCCGCGGCATCGAGTGGCGCGGAGATACGTTCACTCCGCGGCGCGGTCGTGGTCGAAGAGCAGGCGTACGAAGTCGGTGACGGGCCCGGCGATGTCGACGTCCTGGTCCAGCACCCACTGCAACTGGAGCCCGTTGAGCACGGCATGGAAGAGGATCGCCGCGCTCTCTGGGCTGACCCCCTCGCGCAGCCTGCCGCGTGCGGCCTCGTTGTCGAGTCCCTCGGCGAACTGCGCGCGCCCGCGTTCGTAGCGTTCGACGAAGTAGGCGTGGGCGGGATGATCAGGCCGCGAGGCCGCGGCGGCGAGTTCGATCCACAGGCGCATCAGTTCGGGCGCCTTCTGGTGGTGGCGGATGAGCTCGCCGAGGTAGGGGGCGAGGTGGTCCAGGCTGTCCACCGCTTCCAGGCCCTGCTGCCATTCCTCCGCGTCGCGTTCGGCGAGCACCTCGGCGAGGAGTTCGTCCTTGTTCCGGAAGTGGTGCAGGAGGCCGGCGTGGGTGATCCCGGCTCGCTCCGCGATGTCACGCAGGGAGGCTTTGGTGTAGCCGTTCTCGGCGAAACTGTCGCGTGCCGCTCGCACGATCTCCGTCTTGCGGGCCGGCGTCTTGGCGTACGGTCCACGCGCTTTGGCCTGACCCACTGTGCGCTCACTCTCCTTGATCAAGCCGGTCCGGGACGGTCCTACGCCGCAGTTGAGCTATTAAAGCTTCCCATATGGTCGGGATTCACGTCCCGCTCTGCGCCCATTGCGGACAGCTGAAAGGTAACGCTCTGGTCGCGAAGGTTGATCGCCCTCCTCCTGCGTCTGTCGCGCGGGTCCGGCGTCCGACCGGAGAGTAGAGCGGCTGCGGGCGTGAAGGCGGCAAAGAGGGCCTGTGCGAGTTCCTCCAGACCGAGAACGTCTTCATCCGCGCGTAGTCAGCCGGGTCACGCCCCGGTCCGGGCCGCCGCGACCGCCGCTGGGCCACCCTCGCGCGCGGCCGCCGCCGACTCTCCCCGGCCCATCAAGGACCACGTCCACGCGGCACTCGCGAGCGGCGGCATCGGCCTCGAAGCCATGCTGGAGTTCGTCCTGCGCTTTGCGGTGTACTGCGGCCGGCCCAAGGCGTCCCCCGTGGAGGGGGCATCGCCCGGCAGTGGGACCGCGTCCGCCGCTCGAACGGGGTGAACCGAC
Organism: Streptomyces sp. NPDC001868; assembly: GCF_040297125.1. Taxonomy (NCBI): domain Bacteria; kingdom Bacillati; phylum Actinomycetota; class Actinomycetes; order Kitasatosporales; family Streptomycetaceae; genus Streptomyces; species Streptomyces sp. NPDC001868. The sequence goes on from NZ_JBEOYO010000027.1 coordinate 59,378, forward strand.
CTCACCCTGGCCGCAGTCGAGCAACGACACCCTTGGCCACGCCGAGGCCCACTCCACCCGGCGGACCGGCGAAACCGACGCCCTGACCGGCTACGCCGACTCGCGGGGTTGTGGTCCTCGACGATCCGTCGACGGCGGCACCGCGCCGTGAGTCATCGCTTCAGGCCATTGTGTTTCGGCCGAGTCTGTTCGTAAGCTTTCCACATGGAAGGTATTGAAACGATTCAATACCTTGCGGGGGGAGGGACACCCCTGCTCCAGCGCAGTGCGCTTACGAAGGGAATCTGAGCCGTGGCCGAGGAGAACAGAAGTGCGTTGAGCCGCCGACACATGTTCGGCATCATGACGGCCGTGGCGGCCGGGGCCTCGCTCCCGCTCGCCGCCACGCCGAACGCCGTGGCGGCGAGCGCCGCGACAGCGGGCGGGCGCGGTTCCGCACCGGCGGGCCTGCAGGTCAACTCGCGGTTCGCGCCCCTGGGCACAGAGACCACACCGGCGTTCAGCTGGGTGCCTCCGGTGGCCAGACAGACGGCGTACGAGATCCAGGTGGGTACCAGACCGGGCAAGGCCGATGTCTGGGACAGCGGCAAGGTGGCGAGCTCGAACAGCACCGAGGTGGCCTACGGGGGCGGTCCGCTGCACTCGGAGCGGGCGTACTCCTGGCGGGTGCGGACCTGGGGCGAGACGAGCGCCCCTGGCCCCTGGAGCGAGCCGGCGAGATGGGAGACCGGCCTGCTGAAGGGCGAGAAGGACTGGTCGGGCGCGCGGTGGATCGGCGGCCGAGTCGCGCAGGACCACGACTGGAAGGATCTGACCGCGACCGTCGTCTTCCGCGGCGGCCCCGACGCCGCCGGCGGGCTCGCCCTGCTGCTGCGCGCCGAACCCATCGGCAAGACCTGGGGCGAGGGCCTCAACTGGACCGTTCGGCAAAGCGGTGAGGACATGCGGTTGGTCATGCGGACCAGCCACTACGCCGGCAACACCTGGGTGGACGACGGCACCTCCGAGCCCGACTGGGGCGTCAACTACTACGACCCGCAGAGCGACACCAACCCCACCACCGCCGGCACGCGCAATGTTCCGGTAGGCACGATCACCCTCCCCGCATCCACCGGGCTGACCAAGGACACCTGGGCCGCCCGCGACCACACCGTGCAGGTCGCCGTCCAGGGACTCACCGTGACGACCACTGTCAACGGCGTCGAGGTCGACAGCCGCACGCTCGCCGGCGACCAGATCCGTCGCCACGGCAGCTTCGGCTTCGCCGGTGGCACCTCCGCCACCGTGCGCAGCGTCAAGGTGACCGGCACCGGTGCCCGCGACTTCTCCGCCGATCTGACCACGGGCGCCAACCCGTTCGAGAACGGCATTGCCACCCTGGCCGGTCTGACCTTCCCGCCCAAGAACCCTTATATCCCGTCCAAGAACAGCATGCTGCCGATCGCCAACCCGGCACCGGTACTGCGCCGCGCGTTCACTCTGCCCCGAGGCCGCCGCGTGGCCCGGGCCCGGCTGCACCTGAGCGCCGCGGGCAACGTCACCTTCTCCGTCAACGGCGCCCCGCTCACCGTCGACGGCAGGCGGGCGAACGCGGGCCGGACCAACGTGCCCCGGCTGCTCACCGACCAGAGCACCTACGACCGCACGGTCCTGTACAACACCTTCGACGTCACCGGGCTGCTCGACGCGGGCCGGGAGAACGTCGTCGCCGCCGAACTCGGCCGCGGCTGGTACGGCGTGACCACGCCCCAGGAGTGGTACTGGCAACTCGCCCCCTACAGCGGCGCACCTCGTCTGCGCGCGAAGCTCGTCGTGACTTACACCGACGGCTCGGCCACCACCCTCGTCACCGACAAGGACTGGCTCACCGCTGACGGACCCACGACCTTCGACTCGGTCTACTCGGGGGAGAAGTACGACGCCCGCCGCGCCGACGAGTTGGGGGAGTGGCGCTCGGCCGGCCACCGCCCCGGCCGCGACTGGCGCCCGGCCACCGTGCTGATCCCGCCCGGCAGTTGCTCCGGACCGTCCCCCGAGTACCACGGCGCGCTTCCCGCGACGACCATCCCCGACGGCTTCCGGCCGGCGAATGTACGCGCCCACGAGGCGGAACCGATGCTGGTCAGCCAGATCCTGCGCCCGATATCGCTCACCGAGACGGCACCCAACTCGGGCGTCTGGGTCCTGGACTACGGCCAGATCATGACCGGCCTCGTCCGGCTGTCCCTCACTGGCGTCCGCTCCGACAAGGAGGGCCTGACCCTCCGTATCCGGGGTGGCAACCGCATCAGCGGCGGTGACGGCACGGCCGCCTCCCCGTTCTCCGTGGAGGAGGAGAACTTCCAGCACGACGCCAATCTCCAGACGCACTACTACACAGTCGGCAGGCGCTCGGCGCAGACCTGGGAGCAGCAGTTCAGCCACTTCGGCTTCCGCTACCTGGAGGTCAACAACCTGGAGGCGGTCCTCGGACGAGCCCCGGACCTGAGGCGGGACGCGGACGTACTGACCGTCGGCATCGCCCGCACCGGCTTCGCCCGTACCGGCACCTTCACCACCGACAACGCCCTGCTCAACCGCCTTCAGCGCAACCTGGAGTGGGCCGAGCAGAACAACCTCGTCCAGAAGCCCACCGACACCCCGTCCCGGGAGAAGAACGGCTGGACCGGCGACGCCATGGCCAGCTCCGAGTCGGAGTCCCTCACCTGGGACGTCAATGCCCTCTTCACCAACTGGCTGCGCCACTTCCCCGACGCCCAGATCTCCACCGGCCAGCTGCCCATGGTCGTCCCCCTCGGCAAGGGCGGATTCGGCTACGACCGCACCCCCGGCTGGAACGCCACGTGGAAGGCGGTACCCGCCTGGGACTCGGCGTACTTCGTGATGCCCAGGGAGTTGTACACGTACTACGGCAACAGCAGCCTGTTCGCCGAGCTCTACGACCACCAGGACACGCTCCTGAAGTACTACGAGACGTTGATCACCGCCGAGAACGACTACAAGTTCGAAGCCTCCCTCGGCGCCTACTCGGGCGCCGAGAGTCCTGGCAGCAACGCCGTCATCAGCCTCGCCTTCTACATCCACTTCTGCGACTACATGGACGAGGTGGGCCGCAGGATCGGCCGCACCGAACGCGCCGCCCACTACGCGCAGTTGGCGAGCATCCTGCGCAAGGCGTTCATCGCCAACTACTGGGACGCGGCACAGGGCCACTTCACCCAGGGCAGCATCTCCAGCGAGAACACCCTGGCCATCGCCTTCGACCTGGTCCCCGGCTCGGACCTGAGTCCGGCCGACCCGCGCCACCTGGCGGGTTCCAAGACCCTCGCGGAGAACAAGAAGGCCCTCGCCAAGCTGCTCGCCGACCGCATCGTGGCCGCCGACCACCACATCCAGAACGACATGTACGGCTCGCGCTACGAGTTCAACATCCTCAGTGAGTACGGCTACACGGACATCGCCCTCAAGGCCGTCACCCAGACCGGCCAGCCCGGCTACGTCCACCAGATCGCCAAGGGCGCCACGTCGCTGTGGGAACAGTGGACCGACCGACTCTCGGTCAACCACCACTACCGCTCCAACGTGGCCACCTGGTTCTACCAGAGCCTGGCCGGCATCAGGCCGACCTCAACGGCCTACGAGTCGCTGCGTATCCGCCCGTACATCCCTGCGGCAGCGGTGAACAGCCTGGTCCCGAAGGACACGCCGGACACCGACCTGGCGCCCGCGACCCTCGACCACGTCAGCGCCTCGATCGACACCGTGCGCGGCAAGGTGTCCTCGGAGTGGCGCCGTCGCTCGGACGGAAGGATCGACCTCGCGGTCACCGTTCCTTACAACACCGAGGCCGAGATCTGGGTCCCCACCCAGGGCAAGTCCGTCACCGCTCCCCGAGGAGTCGCCTTCGTCCGCGACGAGACGTCCGGAGGCGCCGCCTACAAGGTCTACCGGGCCCGGGCGGGGGCGTACCGCTTCAACGCCCCCTGACCTGACGCGTGAACCATCGCGCCGTGCCGAGGCGTTGTCCTCGGCACGGCGCGATGTCGCGTCGACGTGGGTGACCTTGCGGGCCTTCCCAGTACGGCCAGTCCTTGCGGACCCGCACCTGGCCGTACGGCGCCTCGGTGGCCTGCGCCACCCCGTTCAGGAGGCCCCGGACCTCCGGGCAGAGCCGACCCTCGTCGAAGGCGGCGCAGAAGATGTTGCCACGACGATCACGTCGAACTCCTCGGTCTCCACCGACTTCCCTGTCTTCCCCGTCTTCCCTGTCTCGTGGTCGGGGTTCACCGCTCTCCTGCTGTTCCTGTGTTCGGTGCCGGTGCGGCGCCCGCAGGGCTGAGGGAATCGATCCAGGCGCGGACGGCCGCCGCCGTGGTGGGGGTGTGTTCCCCCATGAGCGAGAAGTGGTCGCCGGGGACGTCGACCCGGGTGTGCGGCAGCGGCCAGGAGGTGCGCCACTCGTCCGGGGCCGCGCCCGCCGCCATCGCGGGCGTCGGCCGGGTGGCCCGGACCAGCAGGGTGGGGGTGGCGACCGGCTCCGGATCCCAGTCCAGGAACATCCGGGTGTACGCGCCCAGCGCGGCCACCCCGGTGTCCTCGTCCCCCGTGAACTGGTTTCCGCCCAGGCGCGACGCGATCACGGCGGGCAGGGACAGCAGCCAGTCCTTGTCGCTGTTGCCGTCGTTGATGAGGTACGTGTCGAGCAGCACCTGTCCGACGGGCGGGTTCCCCACGGCTTCGAGCCGCCGGGTCACCGCATGGGCGACCGCGCCTCCGGTGCTCACGCCGACGATCACGAAGGGCCGGTCGCCGACGTGCTGTCGCACCGTCTCCGCGTGTGTCCGGGCGAGCGTGTCCCGGTCGGCCGGCACGGCACGGCCCGCCCCGATGCCGGGGTGCGGGAGTTCGAGGACGTCCAGTTCGCCCTGGAAGTGGGCGTGGAATCCGGCGAATTCACCTCCGGGGGCGGCGAAGGGCGGGTGGAAGCCGTTGAGGAAGACGAGTACCGGCCCGGCTTGGGAGCCGTCGGCGCGCCGCAGCGGGGCCAGGGCGTGCTCCCGGTCGGCGTCGGGGCCGAAGGTCGGCAGCGCCCAGGAAGCCGTGACGAGCATGTGCATCGCCGCGACCACCTGCCCGGCCTCGCAGACCCGCCGGTAGAGCGAGGAGAGCGTCTGCGCGGGCCGGTCCTCCTCCGGCTGCGCGGGCCGGTCCTGCGCGGGAGCGCGCTCCGGCTCCGGTGCGACGTCGGGCAGGTCGTCCAGCAGACCGAGTGCGTGGCGGGCCAGCTCCTGGGCCGTCGGGTGCTCGAACACCACGGCGGCGGACAGCCTCAGCCGCAGGGCCGTGCTCAGCCGGTTGCGGACCTGGACCGCCATCAGGGAGTCGAAGCCCAGCTCGGCGAAGGACTTGCCGGCCGGCAGCGCGTCGGCGTCCGGGTAGCCGAGGACCGTGGCCACGTCGGCACGCATCAACTCCGCGAGGACGCCCTCCCGTCGGTCAGCGGGCAGCCCGGCCAGCATCTTGCGCCAGGCGCCCGGCTCCCAGGGCTGCTCTCCGCCGGGCGAGGAGCCGTCACCGGCGCTCTCCCCGGTCCCGGCGGCCGGCCTGCGGGGCGGCACGAGTCCGCGCAGCGGCGGCGGCAGGAGCCTCTGGGCGGACCTGAGTGCGGACCGGTCCAGCAGTACCGGCGCGAGCACGGGTTCGCCCGCGCGCAGCGCCGCGTCGAAGAGGGCCAGGCCCTGCTCCACGGAGAGCGCCCGGAGCACCTCACCGGCCGACCTGCGCGGGACCCCCGCGCCCCCGTCGGCCCCATCGGCCGCACCGGCCATGCCGGCCCCGTGGTCCCACGGTCCCCAGGCCAAGGACACGGCGGGCAGCCCCAGTTGGGAACGGTGCCGGGCCAGGGCGTCCAGGAAGGCGTTCGCCGCCGCGTAGTTGCCCTGGCCGACGTGGCCCAGCAGGCCGGACACCGAGGAGAACAGGACGAACGCCGACAGGTCCAGGTCCCGGGTCAGCTCGTGCAGATGCCAGGCCGCGTCCACCTTCGGCCGCAGCACGGCCGCCATCCGCGCGGGGGTCAGCGCGGCGAGGACACCGTCGTCCAGCACCCCTGCCGCATGCACCACGGCGGTCAGCGCGGGCGAGCACTCCTTGATCACCTCGGCCAGCGCGGCACGGTCGGCCGCGTCACAGGCCACGATCCGTACCTCGGCGCCCAACTCCTCCAGCACGACGCGCAGTTCCCCGGCATTCGGCGCCTGGGGCCCCTGCCGACCGGTGAGCAGCAGGTGCCGTACGCCATGGGCCGTCACGAGATGGCGGGCGACCTCCGCGCCGAGCGCGCCGGTACCGCCGGTTATCAGGACCGTGCCGTCCGGCCCGAAGCTGCCGCCCTGAGCGGAGAGTTCACCGGTGGCGACCAGACGCGGCACCGCCAAGTATCCGTTCCGTACTGAGAGTTGGCCCTCATTGCCGACAACCGCAGCGGGGAGCAGCCGTAGTGATTCCGGCCGCCCGTCCACATCGACGAGGACGACACGTCCGGGCAGCTCCGTCTGTGCGGCACGCACGAGCCCCCACACGGCGGCCCCGGCCGGATCCGGCTCGGGTGCGGTCGCGTTCCGCGTCAGCACGACCAGACGGGAGCCCGCCGTCGAGGGGTCGTCCTGCCAGTCCTGGAGGGTGCGCAGCACCCTGCAGGTCAGCCGGTGCACGGCGGGGAGCGGATCGGCATCCGCCCACGGGCCGCCGTCGACGGCCGTGACGACGACGGTGTCCGGTTCGAGGGCGTCGGTTCCCACGAGGTCGGGGAGCGCCCCGCGCAGGTCCAGCGTGTCCGGGCCGACCAGCGCCCAGCGCCCGCCGGTCACGGGTCGCCGCTCGCCCTCCGGCTCCTCGACGCCGGTCCACTCAAGGCGCAGCAGGGCCCGCCGCATGGCGTCGGCCGTCGATTCGACCGGCTCGGCGGGGAGTTCACGCGTGGTCAGGGAGTCCACGTGAGCCACCGGGCGTCCCGATGGGTCGGCCAGGGTGACCGTGACCGAGTCCGTCCCGCTCGGGGCGATCCGTACGCGTACCTCCGACGCGCCCGTCGCGTACAGACGTACGCCGTTCCACGCGAACGGCACCCGGACCGTGCCGGAGCCCGCAGCCGAGCCCGCGAGCATCGGGGCGTGCAGGGACGCGTCCAGCAGCGCCGGATGGATCCCGAACCGGTCGGCGTGTTCCGACTCCGCCTCGGGCAGGCGGACGTCCGCGAACATCTCGTCGCCGCGCCGCCAGACCGCCCGCACGCCCCGGAACGCGGGGCCGTAGGAGAGGCCGACCTCCGCGAGGCTGTCGTACGCGTCGGCGAGGTCGACCTCGGTCGCGTCCTGGGGCGGCCACACCGCCGGTTCCGCCTCCGGCCGGGTGGTTTCCGTGGCGCGGAGGAGGCCTGTGGCGTGCCGGGTCCAGTCGGGCTCGGAGTCGTCCGTGGCGGGCCGGGCGTGGATGTCGACCGGGCGCCGGCCGGAGTCGTCCGCCGGGCCCACGACGACCTGTACGTGAACGCCCGTGGCCGAGGGCAGGATCAGCGGGGCCAGGACCACGAGTTCGTCGAGCGTGCCGAAGCCGACCTCGTCACCCGCCCGTACGGCCAGCTCCACGAACCCCGTCGCGGGGACCAGGACCCGTCCGCCGATCACATGGTCGGCGAGCCACCGATGAGCGGTGCTGGAGAGCAGGCCGGAGAACACCGTCCGGCCGGTGTCCGGCACGGTGAACGCCGGTCCCAGCAGCGGGTGTTCGTGCGGGTCCGGGGCGGCGAGGGGAGTGCTCGGCGCGGCCAGCCAGTACCGCTGCCGTTGGAAGGCGTACGTGGGCAGATCCTCCAGGTGCCGTGCACCGCTGCCCGTGAACACGGAGGGCCAGTCGACGGGCGTTCCGCGCACATGGAGGCGGGCCACGGCGGCCAGCAGGCTCTTCGGTTCGGGATCGCCACCACGGGTGGCGGCGGCGCACAAGGGGGCGGGGCCCTCGCCGTCCGGGCCGGTCAGACAGTCCTCGGCGGCGGCGGTCAGCGCCGCCCCCGGGCCGATCTCCAGGAACGCCGACACCCCGTCGTCCCCGAGCCATCGCACGGCGTCGGCGAACCGCACCGGCAGACGGGCGTGCCGCACCCAGTACTCCGGCGAACACAGTTCCCCGGCCTCGGCCGGGCGGCCCGACACGGCCGAGACGACCGGGACCCGCGGCGGCCGGAACGTCAGCCCCTCGGCGACCCGGCGGAAGTCGTCGAGCATCGGTTCCACGAGTGGGGAGTGGAAGGCGTGAGCGACCCGCAGCCGAACGGTTCTGCGACCTCGCGCCTCGAATCCGGCCGCCACGGCCAGCACCGTGTCCTCCACTCCCGAAATCACCACCGCACGCGGTCCGTTGACCGAGGCGATCGCCACGCGGCCGTCGAGCGCGGGGAGTTCGGCGAGGACCTCCTCCTCCGTCGCGTGCAGCGCCACCATCGCCCCGCCGCCCGGCAGGGCGTGCATCAACCGACCCCGGGCCGCGACGAGTTCCGCCGCGTCGGTCAGGTCCAGCACTCCGGCGACATGGGCGGCCGCCAGTTCCCCCACGGAGTGCCCGGCCAGGAAGTCGGGGCGTACTCCCCAGGACTCCAACAGCCGGAACAGCGCCACCTCGAAGGCGAACAGACCGGCCTGGGTGAAGTCCGTACGGTCGAGCAGGGCGGCCTGCGGCGTGCCCGGCTCCGCGGACAGCACCACGTCGAGAGGGTGCTCCAAGCGGCCGTCCAGCGCCCGGCAGACCCCCTCGAACGCCGAGTCGAAGGCAGGGAATGCGGCACGCAACTCCGCACCCATACGGGCACGTTGAGAGCCCTGACCGGTGAACAGGAAGGCCGTACGGACGCCGGGATCGGCGACGGCACGATCCGCTCCCCTCCCGTCGGCGAGCGCGTCGAGGGCGGTCAGCATCCGCGCCCGGTCGTCGGCCGTAACCATCGCCCGGTGGACGAGCGGGGCCCTCGCCGCGGCCAGGGAGACACCGACGTCGGTGGGCGACAGGTGGGGCCGGGACGCCAGGTGGGCGGCGAGACGTCGGGCCTGGGAGCGCAGGGCGGCCTCGTCGGCGCCGGACAGCAGCCAGGGCACCGGGACCTGTGTGGGGCTCGGCCCTGTGTCGGGTCGCTGAGGGGCCTCATCCAGTTTCTGAGGGGCCTCCTCCAGGATCACATGGGCGTTGGTCCCGCTGATGCCGAACGCGGACACCCCGGCCCGGCGTGGCCGCGAGCCCGTCACCGGCCAGGGGCGGGACTCGGCCAGCAGTTCCACCCGGCCTGCCGACCAGTCGACGTGCGGGCTGGGTTGCTCCGCGTACAGCGAGCGCGGGAGCCGCTCGTGGCGCATGGCCTGCACCATCTTGATGACCCCGGCGACACCGGCGGCGGCCTGGGTGTGCCCCAGGTTGGACTTGACCGAGCCCAGCCACAGCGGCGGCCGGTCCCCGGCCCGTCCCTGCCCGTAGGTGGCCAGCAGGGCGCTCGCCTCGACGGGGTCACCCAGTGTGGTGCCCGTACCGTGCGCCTCCACCACGTCCACGTCGTCGGCGCCGAGCCCGGCGTCGGTCAACGCCCTGGTGATCAGGCGCTGTTGGGCCTGGCCGTTCGGTGCCGTCAGACCGTTGGACGCGCCGTCGGAGTTGACGGCGGAGCCGCGCAGCACGGCCAGGACGGGGTGGCCGTTGCGGCGGGCGTCGGACAACCGCTCCAGCAGCACGAGGCCCGCGCCCTCGCCCCAGGAGGTGCCGTCCGCCGAGGCCGAGAACGACTTGCAGCGGCCGTCGGGCGACAGCGCACGATGCCGGCTGAAAGCCGTGAACGCCTGGGGAGTCGCCATCACGGTGACACCCCCGGCCAGGGCCAGGGAACACTCGCCGGAGCGCAGCGCCCGCGCCGCCCAGTGCAGGGCCACCAGCGAGGACGAGCACGCGGTGTCGAGCGTGATCGACGGTCCGCGCAGGCCGTACACGTAACTGATCCGGCCGGAGGCCACGCTGCCCGCCGAGCCCAGGGCCAGATGGGCCTCCAGCTCGTGCTTGTCCACGCGCGTGGAGTAGTCGCCGTGCATCACGCCGACGAACACACCCGTGTCGCTCTCGCGCAGCGCCGCCTGGGAGATGCCCGCCCGCTCCCACACCTCCCACGAGGTCTCCAGCAGCAGCCGCTGCTGCGGGTCCATGGCCAGTGCCTCCCGCGGCGAGATCCCGAACAGGCCCGCGTCGAACTCGGCGGCCCGGTGCAGGAATCCGCCGCTGCGGGTGTACGACGTACCGACCCGGTCCGGGTCCGGGTCGTACAGGGCGGCCAGGTCCCAGCCCCGGTCGGTGGGGAAGCCCGAGACCGCGTCCCGGCCCTCCGCCACCAGGTCCCACAGATCCTCGGGGGAGTACACGTCCCCGGGGTAACGGCAGCCCATGGCGACGATCACCACAGGGTCGTCCGCCTCCGTCGCGGAGCCGAGGTGCGGCACAGGTGCGGGCGCCGGGGTGAAGAGGATGTCGTGCACGTGCCGGGTCAGGGCGTCGGGCGTGGGATGGTCGAAGACCAGCGTCGACGGGAGCCGCAGCCCGGTCGCCTCGCCGAGCCGCTCGATCAGCGTGACGGCTCCCTCGGACGTCAGCCCGAGATCGGTGAACGGGCGGTCGGCGTCGAGCCGTTCATGCGGACCGTCGGCGTCGGGCCGCTCGTCCGATCCGTCGGCGTCGAGTCCTTCGTATCCTTCGTACGATCCGTCGCCGCACACCGCGGACGTCTGCGCGAGTACCGCCTCGCGCAGGGCGCGTTCCCTCCCCTCCGGCGGGAGAGCGAGCAGGCGTCGGCGCAGGGCACCGTCGGCCGCCGTCGGGGATGCGGGGCGAACCTCGGGTACCGGTCGGGCCCGGTCCGGCAGGACCGCGTGGCGGGTGATCTTGCCGGACGCCGTACGCGGGACGGCTGCGATCTCGTGGATCTCGACGGGCAGCTTGTACGCGGCCAGCCGCTCCCGGCACGCGGCCAGTATCCGCCGAGGGTCGAACCCGTCCGGTCCCGGAACGACGTACGCCACCGGGACCTCGCCGAGGACGTCGTGCGGCCTGCCCACCACCACCGCGTCCCGCACGCCGTGACAGTGCAGCAGGGCCTGCTCGATCTCGGTGGGGTGGATGTTCTCCCCGCCCCGGATGATCAGCTCGCTGACCCGGCCGGTGAGGGTGAGATGCCCGTGCGCGACGCGTCGCCCCAGGTCACCGGTGCGGTACCAGCCGTCCCGCAGTGCGGCCGCCGTCGCCTCGGGCTGATGGTGGTAGCCGCTCATCAGACTCGGCCCACGCGCCCAGATCTCGCCCTCGTCGCCGTCCGCGACATCGTTGCCGGAGCCCGGATCGACCAGCCGTACGTCCATCCCCGGGACCGGCGGCCCACAGGAACCGTCGACCCTCGGCCGGTCCGGTCGGTTCACCGCGATCATCCCGCAGGTCTCGGTACTGCCGTACGCGTCGAGCAGCGGCGCCCCCAGCAGGTCCTCCACCGCACGTCGCAGGGCCGGCGCGCTCGGGGCGCCCGCCACGACACACGTCCGCAGAGCGGGTACGGGCGAGGTGTTCTCGGCCGCCGCCGCCACCAGCTGGTGGTACACGGCGGGCACCCCGGCCAGGACGGTGTAGGAGCCGCCCAGGGATGCGCGAGGCGTGCGCAGCTCCCTCAACAGGCCGCCGGGAGAAAGCAGTTCGCCGGTGATCCGCGCGCTCGCGCCGACCGCGGTGACCCCCAGGATCGCCAGCGAGTGCCCGAAGCTGTGGAACAGCGGGAGCGGCCAGAGCAGCCGGTCCTCGGGAGAGAGCCCGAAGATCGGCGCGTAACAGGCCGCCACCGACCACAGGGCCGCACGCTGCGTGGACAGCACGCCCTTGGGCCTATGGGTGGTGCCGGAGGTGTAGAGCATCCACGCCGGCTCGTCGAGCCCGAGATCGTCGCGGGGCGCGACGGCGGGCTCCGCCTCGGCCGCCTCCTCGAAGAGGACCGTGCCGTCGGGGGCGTCCGACGGCACCGGATCCGTGCCGGTGAACAGGACGCGCGTACGGTCGTGCAGGCTCCCCGCGCGGTTCAGGCGGGCCAGGTGCGCGCGGTCGGTGACGACGACCGAGGCCCCGCTGTCCTCCAGGAAATGGGCCAGTTCGGCGTCCGAGGACCGGGGGTTGAGGGGCACGCCGACCGCACCCGCCCGGACACCGGCGAGGACGCTCTCCACCATCTCCACCCGGTTGCCCAGCAGGATCGCGACCCGGTCCCCGCGCCGCACACCCACCCCCGCGAGATACGCGGCCAGTCGACCGGTGCGCCGCTCCAACTCCGCGTAGGTGACCTCCCGTTCATCGTCGGCGTACGCCACCCGCGACGGTGACCTCTCGGCGTGCGCCTTCAACAGCTCGGGCAGTGGCCGGATCAGCTCGTCGCGCGTCATGTACCCGCCCCTCCGGCACGTGGCGCAGCACGGCCCGTTGTCAATCCCCTTGCAGAGCAACGGTATTGAGCGTAAGGGCAGGTCGGCCGGACGATCGATTGTGTCGACGATCGGCGTCGCGTCGCACCTGTCCAATCTGTCAGGCCTGTCCGCAGTGCAGTGCAGTGCAGTGCAGTGCAGCGCCGCGTCGGGGAGGAAGACCGGGTCTCCGATCGTGCGGAACAGGCCCGGGGCCAGGCGGATCGCTTCCATCGGTCCGTCGATGGTCTGCAGCCACTCGTGTGCGTACACCCTCCACGGCTGCCCGGACGGGTCGACGTAGAGCGTCCCGTCGAGGGGCGTGAGGTTCGCAGGCGGGGTGGGGCCTGCGGGGACGACAGCCGTGAACGGCCCAGCAGCGATGAGGCCACGGCCGTGATCGTGTCCCGCATGGAGGACGGGACCTGGAACGGTGTGCCCCACTCGTTGGGCGGAGGCAAGAGCGTGAAACGAAAGAAGGCTGCGGTCAACGAAGTATGTGCTGTTGCTGTTGCACGCGGATACTTCACACAGAACCCCCTGGCGGGTCTTCGCTGGACGGCACCGGAGTTTGCTGACGAAGTCGCCCCAGACTGTGTGTCGAACCCGAACCAGGTTGCCCGACTGCTTTCCGCGGTCAAGGCCTGCCTGGCCGTGGGCCTCACTTGTATGCCTTTCGGGCTGCATGTACTACGCAGCTATGCGCCCTGCGCAGTGCCGCCCCTGCCCGGCCCGCACCCGCTGCACCATCACGGACCCCCGACGGGAAGGCTCGCTATGCGGTCCGCCCAGGAGTCCAGGGCACCATCAACGAGTTCGCCCACGGACACGGCATGCGCCACTGCCGCTACCGGGACAACCGAAAACCCACCTGCAACACGTCCTCACGGCCATCGCCGTGAACATCGAACGACTCTGGCGAACCTCGGCACCTGAGCCCGACCACCCAAGATCCTCGACAGAGCCAAGCAGAGATTCTGCAGGACACCCTCTTGACTGCCTGCTGGGCCGCTGTCATTCTCTGTGCCAGATACTAGCATGACATTCCACAATGTGGCACAACTTTGGAAGGTCTGAGGGTCAGGGTCGATTCCGGCCCCGGCATGAATGCGAGTATTAGGGCCCCAAAGGGTGTGCTCCCCTCCAATTCGCCACCAAGCATCCCCACTCTCGGGGCCCAACTTGCGGCCCGGCGGTACGAAAGGAAAGCCCTGTGTCAGCTGCGAGGAGACGTGTCGCCGTCGTCGGTACCGGCACGATGGGCAGCCAGGCCGCCTGGCGGCTGGCGGCACGGGGCGCGGAAGTCGTGGCCTACGACCGCTTCGCCCCCGGCCACGACCGCAGTGCCGCAGGCGGCGAGACCCGGGTCTTCCGCAGCGTGCAGACCCACGACGGCCGCTATGTGCCGCTCGTCCGGCACGCCGACGCCCTCTGGAAACAGTTGCAGGCCGAGACCGGGCGGGAACTGCGCCGTCTGACCGGGGCTCTGGTCATGGGTCCGGCCGACGACCCCGAGATGCGTACCGTCATGCAGGGCGTCGCCGAGTACGGCCTCGACCACGAGGTGATCGACACCGAGGCGCTGGCGAAGCGTTTCCCGCAGTTCCGTGTCGACGACGGCGACCTGGTGGTCCTCGACCCCCACGCGGGGTTCGTCCGCCCCGAGCTCACGGTCCAGACCGCGGCCCGGCGTGCCGAGGAGCTGGGGGCCCGGATCCGCCGCTACACCCCGGTGCGGGACGTCACTCCCGTCGCCGGGGGAGGCGTGGAGATCCGCACCGACACCGACACCGAGCGCTTCGACGCCGCCGTCGTCACTCCCGGCCCCTGGGTGGGCGACCTGCTTCCCGACCTGCCGTGGGAAGTGAGCGTCTACCGCGCGATCAGCGCGTGGTTCCTGCCCCACCAGGACCACCCGGCAGACGCCGAGCGTCCCGCCTTCATCCGTTGCGGCGACATCCCCTTCTACGGCATCCCGTCCCCGGACGGCCTGGCCGTCAAGCTGGGCCTGCCCCAGCCGCACCACAAGCCCGTGGACGACCCCAACCAGCTGGACCGGACCGTCACACCGGAGGAACTGGAGACCTTCACCACGGTGGTGCGTCGCCATCTGCCCGGCCTGAACCCCGACCCGGTGCGTCTGTCCGTGTTCATGGAGGGCTACACCGACAGCACCCTGCCGTTGGTCGGTCCCCTGCCGGGCTGCGACGACATCGTCCTGCTGGCCGGCTTCTCCGGCCAGGGCTTCAAGATTTCGCCCGCCATGGGCGACATCGCCGCGGACCTCGCCCTTCAGGGCCTCACCTCCCAGCCGATCGACTTCATCACCACGAACGGCCGCGCCGCGGCCTGAGTCCGAACGAGGAAGCACATGACCCTGACCATCGGCCGACTGCGGGCTGAGCCCGGCCGGAAGACCCGCGAGAGCTTGCCCGCCGATCTCGGCTCCACGACGGCGGAGGTGCCCCTGATCCTCGTCAACGGCGCCCGGCCCGGCCCCAGGGTCGTGATCACCGGTGGTGTCCACGGCGGTGAGTTCATCGGCGTCGATGCCGCCGCCCGCCTGGCCGGGCTGCTGGAACCGGACGAGGTCGCCGGCCAGGTGGTGATCTGCCCCGTGGCCAATCCGCCGGCCGTCTACGGGGGCAGGCTCAACATCTCCCCGCTGGACGGCGTCAACATCAACCGCGTCTTCCCCGGCGACAAGGACGGCGGCCCCACCGACCGCATGGCGGCCTGGCTGTTCGAGAACCTGATCGACGGCGCCGACGCCTACGTGGACCTGCACAGCGGCGGCATCGACCAGCACCTGCTCGACTTCGTCGGCTACCGCCTGACCGGCGACGCCGAACTGGACGCGAAGAACAAGGGAATGGCCCACGCGGTCGGATACGAGCTGGTCATCTTCGGCACCAGCCCGGACGGCGGCAACAGCCACGCCGCCGCGAACCGGCAGGGCATCCCCGCGATCCTCGTCGAGACCGGCCAACTCGGCGACCGGGACCCGGCCGCCGTACGCAGGTTGCTCGACGGCCTGTACCGGCTCCTGCACCACCTCGGCGTCATCGAGGCGCCGCAGCACCTCGCACCGGTGACCGTGCAGCCGCGCGACTGGATCTGGACGGGCGAGGTCGAGTCTCCGGCCGCAGGCCTCTGGTACCCGGACGCGGTCACCGGTGACGAGGTGACCGAGGGGCAGACCATCGGCCGCGTCATCGACCCGGTCGACGGCGCCGAACACAAGGTCTCCGCCGTCTCCACCGGAACGATCATCTACAACATGAACGGTCTGACCGTGCGCCCCGGCACACACCTCGCCGCCATCGCCACCCCCCACGACTGACGGGCCTCAGGCCCGCCCACTGAACCGTTGCCATCTCAGTGAGCGGGCCTTCCCGTTGAACCCTCCTTCCCTGTGGCCTACCCCAACTCACGGAGGACGAGCGCAACGCACTCGCCGGTGCGCCCAACCACTACGACAAGGGCTTCGACACGGACATCGACCGGTGGCTGAAGAACGAAGCGGCCGTCACAACGCTGGTTGGAGTGGACTCGCGGCTCAACTCGCTGTCGCCACACCGTCCGTCAAGGTGGCTGGCGTCAAGCCGGCCACTGCGACAGGCACAGCGCAAGAAGCTCCGCGACCAGCCTGGTCCGCTTGGACCGGAGCGGCGGCCTGCTGAAGGCCCGCCGCCACGGCCTCGTCTGAGGCACCCGGTTGCGCCGGAGGCCCTTCTCTCGCGGAAATAGCAGGGGTCCGGGCGGTTGTCGTGGCCGCGCCGCCTCATGGTCTGCGGCAGTCCCGCTTGCTACGGGGGTTCGCAACCTCGACCGATTCGCGAAGGAGACGGTCCGCTGTGGACACCATCGACGAGAAGATCATCGCCGAGCTGACCCGCAACGCCCGCATCTCGCACTCCGAGCTGGCCGGCAAGGTGCTGCTGTCCCGCAATGCGGTGCGCCAGCGCATCGAACGTCTGGAGCGCCAGGGCCACATCGCCGGCTACACCATCGTTCGCGCGGGCGACGACACCGCCGAAGTGGTCTCGGCGCTCGTACTCGTGTACCGCCAGGACCGCATGCGCGGTGGTGATGTCCTGGCCGCGCTCAAGCGCATTCCGGAGGTCGTCATCTGCGAGATCCTCAGCGGCGACTTCGACATCATGGTGCGCCTGGAGGCGGCCTCGCTGGAACGTGTACGGGGCATCTGGGAGGACATCGCCCAGATGCCCGGCGTACGGGACACGGTCACCGCGCTCACCCTGTCCAGCGTCGTCAACCGTCCGCGAGGAGAGCAGGGGCCGGTGGCAGCGGGGTGAGCCGCGCGGTGGTGTGTTCCCGGCCGAGCGGTCCGCCCCGGGTCACGGGGTCCACCGCGTTCGTCCTGTCGAGAGGGCCTCTCGCAATCCAGGCGGCGGCCGCACAGCCGATGTGCGGGGGACGGAAGGCGGTCATTGGACCACGTCAGTGATGTGGTTGACGCAGACGACCTTGGGCTGGGTCATCTCCTCGAAGGCGAAGCGCACACCCTCGCGGCCCATGCTGCCGTACTTGAATCCGCCGAACGGCATGGCGTCGAAGCGGTAGTCGGACGAGTCGTTGATCATGACTCCGCCGGCTTCCAGCAGCCGGGCCGCGGTCAGGGCGCGATCCAGGCGCGAGGTGAAGATGCCCGCGTGGAGGCTGTAGTCGATGGCGTTGGCTTGTTCGATGGCGTCCTCGAAGGACGTGAACGGCTGCAGCACGACGACCGGGGCGAACACCTCCTCCTGCCAGATGGAGCAGGTCGCCGGCACGTCTTCCAGGACGGCCGGAGCGTACAGGGAACCGGTGGCGTCGTTGCCGCACAGCAGCACCGCGCCCTCGGCCACCGCCGTGTCCACCTTGGCCCGGGTGGCGGCCGCGGCCTCCTGAGTGATCATGGGACCGACATCCGTGCGCTCGTCGAGCGGGTCGCCGACGCGCAGCAGCTCGGTGCGGGCGACGAAGGCGTCGCGGAAGCGCTCGTAGACCTCCGCCGCGATGAGGATCCGCTGGGTGCCGATGCAGTTCTGGCCCGCGGCCCAGAACGCGCCGGAGACACAGGAGGCCACGGCCTCGTCCAAGTCGGCGTCGTCCATGACGATGACCGGGGCGTTGCCGCCGAGGTCCATGGCGAGCTTCTTGAGGCCCGCCGCGCGGGAGATGGCCTCGCCCGTGGCGAATCCGCCGGTGAAGGACACCATGCGCACGTCGGGGGCGTCCACGATCGCGGCGGCGATGCCGGCATCGCCGTTGACGACGGTGACGATCTCCTCGGGCAGGCCGGCCTCGATGAGGGTGTCGACCAGGCGCAGCGCGGACAGCGGAGTCAGCGCGGACGGTTTGAGGATGACCGCGTTGCCCCCGGCGATGGCCGGGCCGAGCTTGTGGGCGACCAGGTTGAGCGGGTCGTTGAACGGCGTGATGGCGGCGATGATGCCCAGCGGTTCGCGGGTGAACCAGCCCTGCCGTTTCTCCGAGCCCTCATAGGAGTCGAAGGGGATGACCTCACCGGCGTTGCGCCGTACCTCGGCTCCGGACAGGGCCAGCGTGTTGACCGCGCGGGCGACTTCCTTGCGGGCCTGGACGATGGTCTTGCCGGCCTCGCTGACGATCAGCTGGGCGAAGGACTCGGAGCGCCGCCGGATCAGGCGGGCGGCGCGTTCCAGGACCGCGGCTCTGGAGGCGCGGGACAGCGCGGCCGCGGTACGGCGCCCACACCTGGCCTGCTGCAGGATGCCGCCGACGGCGCCCGCGTCGACGGTGGGCACCGAGGCGATGACCTCGCCGGTGTAGGGGTTGCGCACGAGCGTGGTGTCGGTACCGAGTGCGATGCCGGGGGGCACGGCGGTGTCAGACACGGTGGGTCTCCTTCAGAACGGGGCGCGTGGGGGCGGTGTCGTCGTCCGCGTGACGCTGGTGGATGGCGGTGATGTCCGACAGCAGGGCGTAGGCGGTCTCGGTACGACCGGCGCCCGGCCCGGACACCATGACGGTGCCGAGGAGGTCGGTGTCGAAGGCGACCGCGTTGACCGGGCCGGAGATCCCGGAGAGCGGGTGCTGGGCGGGCAGCGCGAGCGGGGTGACACGGGCGTCGACGCTGCCGTCGTCGTGGCGGGTGGCGGAGCCGACCAGCTTCCACCGCAGCCCCTTCGAGGCGGCGTCCCGCACCTCGTGCGGGGTGAGCGAGGAGATGCCCTCGCAGAAGACGTCCTCGCGGCGCAGGTCGGCGCCGAGGACCTCGTTGGCCAGGATCATCACCTTGAGCTGGACGTCGTGGCCCTCGATGTCCGCCGTGGGGTCGGCTTCGGCGTACCCGAGTTCCTGGGCTTCGGTGATGGCCGCCGACAGCTCGATGCCTTCTTCGAGGCGGCCGAGGATGTAGTTCGAGGTGCCGTTCATGATGCCCTGGACGCCGGTGATCGCCAGGCCGCCGAACATGCGCTCGGCGGTGCGCAGGACGGGGGTGCCGCTGAGAACCGAGCCCTCGAACTCGAAGCTGACACCACGCGCGGCAGCCAGCCGCTTCAGCGCGCGGCCGGCGAGCGCGACCGGTCCCTTGTTGGTGGTGCACACGTGCTTGCCCGATTCCAGGGCCCAGCGCACATGGGAGAGGGCGGGCTCGCCGTCGGTGGGGTTGGTGAACGTCGCCTCCACGACGATGTCGGCCGGGACTTCGCGGATCACCCACTCATTGCGCGGGTCGGCGCTGCCGCCGGCCAGGCCCGCGAAGCTCAGCTCCCCGGGATCGGCGGCCAGCAACGGCGCCAGATCGATGCCGCCGGTGTCCACCAGGGAACCGGCTCGCAGATCGGTGATCGCCACCACCCGCAGGGTGAAGCCCAGCTCCTCCGCCAGGCGGTCCCCGCGCTGGGACATGAGTTCGGCAAGCGCGCGATTGACGCCACCGAATCCGATGAGGGCGAGATCGTATCGGCCCATGAGATCGCTCCTTCGCAGTCCGCCGCCTTCACGGTGCGGCTGCTGAGGAGCCTCGCTGCTGTGCCTGTCACCTGCTCCATGTCACAACGGCCACGACGCATGCCGATCTGCTCTGTCCTATAGCGATTCGCAGCCCCGGCCTCCGGCAATACCGAGCTGGAAACGAGGAGGGGTGCCGTGGAGGCAGAGACGCTCGGAGGCGCTCAGGCGTCATTCACTTCGGTCGGTCTGACCCGCCTTGTCGCGTGCCCCAGCCCTCGTTGGGTCCGAGGCATGAACCTACGTCAGCGCCGTGACTCACCTCGTGGCGCGTGCTGCCGAGGCTGTCGGTTCACTGATCCGCATCGCTCAGCCGCCCGCTCCGCTCCCCGTGAGCGGGTGTACTGCCGGTTCAAGCAGCGACAGCGTCCGCTGCTGCGCGTCGAGGGCGACGCGGATACCGACCGGCATCGGCAGATTCGGGCCGGCGTGTCCGAACTCGACGTTGCCCAGGACCGGGATGTCACGGTCGCCGAGGACATCGAGGACGATCTCGCGCAGGGTCGGGGACGCGTCGGGCGAGTCGAGTCCGTCGATCCCGTCCGGGATGCCCACGACCATGCCGGAGATCCGGTCGAGGATGCCGGCGTGCCGCAGTACCTGCAGATAGCTCCACACATACGCTGCCAGGCCTCCCGCCTCCTCCCAGAACAGCACCGCGCCGTCGAACCGTTCGAGCGGCAGCGCGTAGGACGTCGCCTGGTTCAGCACGATGCGGTTGATCACTCCGCCGATCAGTCGGCCTTCGGTGCGACCGGCACGCCAGCACTCCCACGTCGGGGTGGCGGGCAGCGGGCCGATCGGCTCGGTACCGGTCAGCAGCGTCGAGTAGAGCTCCTCGAGTTCCGCCCTGCGTGCCGCAGTCGCGCGCTGCCAGTGTCCGCCGAGTCCAGGGGTGGCCAGGTCGGTATGGAAGCCGACCAGACCCGTGCGCGCGTAGAACACCAGATGCAGCAGCGAGATGTCGCTGAAACCGAGGATCGGCTTGGGGTCGGCGGTGATCGCCTCGAAGTCGATCAGATCGAGGTATCCGAGCGCCGTCTGGCCGCCGTCATGCGCGATGATCGCGCGCACCTCGGGATCTCGCAGAAGAGCGTTGAGCTCTTCGGCGATCTCCGCCGGCCGAGCCGCGCTCCACCAACGGTGCCGCCCTGCATCGAGGAGCGGTGCCCGACGCACCCGGAATCCCATCCGCTCGAGCACGACCACCGCCTGCTTGAGGTCGGGCTCGTCAGCGGCGTGGAGCGGCCCGGACAGCGATGCGACAACGACGAGATCTCCGGGCCTCAGGGCACGAGGTCGAAGCAGTTGAGGCAGCGCAGCAAGAGTCACCGAGGCAGTATCCCGACACCCTCAGTAACACGCGACACATTTACCGGCGTCCATCCAGGAAGCCCCTGGGCCCGGAACAAGCCGCCCTCCGGGGCCACTTCATGAAGCTTGGTCCTTGTGAATCGTCCCCGAACCGGGGCCAGTTGGAGTCGCTCCGGGTGGAGCCGAACAGCACCGCCCCTGCCAGTGCTCCTCAGCGAACATCTGCGGCTCAGGCCTGCCCTGGCACGGCCACACCTTCCAGGCGCCGACGGCCAGGACGAAGGCTCCTGCTGGCGAGGCGTTCGTACAGTCTGACCTGGTCGTCGGACGCCGGGCCGTGGCAGAACTCGCCCCAGGCCACCGTCTTGGCCTCGCCGGGGCGTCGCACCTTGAACTGGGCGACGACGTCGGAGTTGTAGCCGTGCTTCTGCGGCAAGCGGGCGATGACGACGGGCGGGAGCCAGCGCACCCCCACCCGCGACGGCGACCTCTTCGGCCGGACCGGGGGAGAGGAAGCTGCTGTCCCGAGTGCATAGGCGCCGTGTTTCACCCCCGAACGGGACGGGCCGGGCCCGCCTCCGGGCCGGAGGTGAGGTGCCCCCGGCCCGGACGGGGGTTACCGTCCGGGCCGGGGGCAGGCGGTCAGCCGCCCAGGCTGGGCAGGAAGGAGACCATCCTGCTGCCGCTCCGGGCGATCAGTACGTCCCCGTAGAGCAGGGCCTCGGGCATGGCCCCGTGTTTGCCGGCGTCGACGTGACCGCGCCAGATCCGTTCGCCCGTGTTCGCGTCGAGGCCGGACAGATCGCCGTCCGGGCCGAAGAAGTACACGACGTTCCGGTGCGGCGACACCACCGGTTTCGCCAGGTCGGGCCAGTTTGCTTCGGTGTCGGGCACCTTGATGCCGACCGGGGTGGTCCACAGGGTCTTTCCTGTCGTGAGTGAGTAGGAGGACGCCTGGCCCGCACGGGACACGGAGATCAGACGGTCACCGACGAGGGCCTTGGCGGCCGGCGTCCCCTGGACCGGGTAGGACAGCGGGGTCTGCCTGCCCGAGCTGTCGATGACGGTCAGCCTCTCGGTCCTCGCTTTCTGCTGCTCCGTCTCGAAGACCACGCTCGCCCGCTCCGGCATCCTGGTCAGGACGATCCGGTCCCCCCAGGTCCCGACGATCTGCTGCCTGCCGGGCAGGGCCGTGACCTTGGTGGTCCGTCCGGTGGTCGGGTCGAGACGGAGGGCGTCGGTCGGGCCGGGCTTCTTGGTCTCCGGCGAGCACAGCAGGTAGGGGACGCCGCTCAGCACCACCCGGTCGCACCAGATGCCCTTGCCCCAGCTGTGGCGCCACTTCACCTTGCCGGTCCGCGGATCGACGGCCGACAGCGTCCGGTCCTTCGGGGTGTTGGCCAGGACCGCGCCGTCGATGAGCAGGACGGCCTGGTCGTCGCGGTTGTCGCTCGCCAGCGCCACCGTCCACAGCACCTCGCCGCTGTCGGTGTCCACCGCCATCAGGTCGGTGCCGGGGGCGTAGTTCCCGTCCTGCCCCTTCTCGGCGGTGTGGTTGCGGTAGCCGTAGAACACGCCGTCGCGCACGGCGACCGGATGGTCGGCCCCGAAGCCGCCGTCGCCGTTGACCTTGACCGTCCACAGCCGTTCGCCGGTGTTCGCGTCGAACTTCGCGGCGTCGTACTTGGACCCGGCGCAGTACAGCGCCGAGCCGTCCACCAGGCAGCCCCGCTCGACGGCGCCCCGCGCGTCGGTCCGCCACGGCTGCCAGCCCTCCGGCGACTGCGCCGGCCGCGCCGGCCGGTCCTGGTCGCTCACCCCGCCGCCCCCGAAACCGAACACCGCCCCCACGGTGATCGCGGCCACGGCCGCCGCCGTCCCCGCCACCTGCGAGAAGCGGCGCCGGGCGCGCCGCCGCATCACCTTCTCGACCAGGTCGCCGGGCGCCCGTACGCGGTCCAGGTCGACGGCGTGCAGCGTCTCCCGGACCTTCTGCTCCACCAGTTCCGTCGTCATCCCTGAGCCCCCTTCGGCGTAAAGCTGAGCTGCTGTGACTGTTCGTCCGCGGGCCCGGCGGGGCCCAGTTCCGGTACGAGGGCCCGGAGTTTGGCGAGGGATCTGTGTGCCGTGCTGCGCACGGTGCCGACCGGGCACCTCAGCAGCGCCGCGACCTCGGCCTCCGGCAGGTCCTCGAAGTAGCGCAGGACGACCACGGCCCGCTGGCGCTTCGTCAGTCGCGCGAGCGCCGCCCACAGCGCGATCCGCAGCTCGGACTCCGCCCCGGCGTCGGCGTCGGTGCCCGATTCGGGCAGTACGGGCACCGACGTCTCCGCGCGGTGTCCGCGCAGCCGCCAGCGGTTGAGCTGCTGGCGGTACATGACCTGCCGCACATACGCCTCGGGCTGCTCGATGCTCGACCAGCGTCCGTAGACCTTCATCAACGCGATCTGCAGCAGATCCTCGGCTCCATGCCGGTCACCGCCCGTGAGCAGCACCGCGAGCCGCAACAGCGCGGTGGAGCGCATCGCTACGAACTCCCGGAACTCGTCGTGACTCGACGCTTTCATCAACCCTCCCCCTTCTCGGCACTCCTTAAGACGTGCTGAGCCGCGCACGGCTATCCCTCGTCGAGGAAGATTGTGCGTCCGCCCTCGGGGAGGTACGCGGCCGCCGAACGCACGGGTCCCCGCACTCCTTTCCATCCTGGACGCAGCAGGGCAAGCGGCGGATCACCAGCTATTGGTTCGGGACACCGGGTGGGGAGACCTGTTCACGCGCGATGTCGCCCGGTGGATGCCGGACAGGTCGGGGCCCCACCCCTCGCGACGGGTTGATCAGTCCTGTGCCACGTTCGCCGCGGTCACATTCTCGATCACGCGGCCGAGTTTGGTCTTGGCCCGGGTCAGGTCCTGGATGCGTGCGGCGATGCGGTCGCGTTCGATGATGAGTTGGTCGAGCATGGCGGGGGTCGCGACGCCGGTGCTCACGCACGGCAGGAGTTCGACGACGGTACGGCTGGAGAGGCCGGCCGCGAAGAGGTCCTGGATGAGCTGGACCCGCTCCAGGGCTTCGTCGGGATAGTCACGCTGCCCACCGGGCGTCCGCACCGATTCCAGGAGCCGCTGTTCCTCGTAGTAGCGCAGGGCCCGCACGCTGACCCCTGACCGCCTGGCGAGCTGTCCGATGCGCATGACGCAGGCCACTCCCTTCCCGTTTATACCTCACGTTGACGTCAGGTTCAGGCTAGCAATACCGGCTCCATGGGCAGCCCCGGGGGCCGGTCGAACCGTCGCCGGCGCCGGTATTGATCATGACCCGGTGGCGGACCCGAGGGCGTTCACGCGGCTCACGTACGTACGGCGGTCCTCGCATCGTGCCGGGATCGCCGAGCCCGCCCGAGGGCACATGGGTGTCGACCGTGACGGGCCGCGTGCCCCCTCGTAGTGGCGCAGGCCCCCACGCTCACCCCCGCCCGCCCGGCAACCTCACCCATCCGCGCCTGCCCTCCACCGGCCGGGCGGCAGTTGCGACTTGCACCTCACGTCAACGTCAGGTTCTAGAGTGACGAGCGTCGGAAGAACACGTCATTCCGGCCCGTCAAAGTGAGGCAGACCATTATGCGCGCAGCCCGGTTCCACGAATACGGCGGAGCGGAGAGCCTGGTGATCGAGCAGGCCCCCGACCCCCACCCCGGACCCGGTGAGATTCGTGTCCGCGTCGCGGCGGCCAGCGTCAATCCCATCGACTGGAAGCTGCGCTCCGGCGCCCTGCACCAGATCTTCCCCCTGGATCTGCCCGACATACCCGGGCGCGACGGCGCCGGTGTGGTCGACGAGATCGGCGACGGGGTACAGGGGGTGAGCATCGGCGACCGGGTCTTCGGGCTGGGCGGTGTCACCGGTGCGACCGCGGAGCTGCTCGTCCTCTCGGCCTGGGCGCACACCCCCGCCACGTGGAACGACGAGCAGGCCGCGGGCGCCGGTCTCGCGTCCGTGACCGCGATAGGTGGACTGAACGCGCTCGGCCCCCTCGCGGGGCGCACCCTCCTCGTCGAGGGCGCCGCCGGAGGCGTGGGCAGCGCGGCGGTCGAGATCGCCGTGGCACAAGGTGCTGCCACCGTGATCGGGACAGCCAGCGAACGCAACCACGAGTTCCTCACCTCTCTCGGCGCCGTTCCCACCACCTACGGCCCCGGCCTCGCACAGCGCCTCGCCACCCTCGCTCCGCACGGCGTCGACATCGTGCTCGACACCGCGGGCTCCGGCTCCCTGGACGACCTCGTCGCGATCGCGGGCGACCCGAAGCGCGTTGCGACGGTCGCCGACCACGCGGGCGGGCAGCGCCTGGGCACGCATGTGGTCAACGCGGTGAACGACTCCACTCTCCTGTCCGCGGCGGCGGAACTGGGCGGGCAAGGCCGCTACACACCCCGTATCGATCAGGCCTACCCCCTGGAGCGGATCGCCGACGCCCACGCGCACGCCGAGCGCGGACGCACCCGAGGAAAGATCGTTATCTGCATCTGAACAGGCCGATCCATATCTGAACAGGCCCACGAGGTAGGTAACTCGCAACGTGCGGGCCCGCGTGGCGAGCGTGCCCTCGATCGGTACCGGCGAGCGGGCGGTCCGGAGCACGCCGATCTCCATGGCGCCTCGTCAAGCAGGCCGCCCCCACTCGGGCACCACACGTGGCACATGAGCCGTCGCCCACGGGGCACTAGCCTCATCCAGCTTCAGCAGCCCCGTGAGAAGGGTTCGAATACGGGTTCTGAGAGGTCATTGCCATCCGTATGGCTCTTATACAAGCCGGTTCCCGGAGCGTGGGATTGTGGGTTTGTGGTGCGGGCGAGGCAGCGGGTGCGATTGGGGCCTGTGAATCGGATGGGCTGACGGGTGGTGCGGGATGAGGCTTGTTCCTGTCTCATCCCGCGACGCCCGGTTCTTCTGCGTGCTTCCGCCGTCACTGATGTGCGCCTGGGCGCACTTGGTCCGGAGCGGTACGCCGGAAGCATGCCTGCGCGACGCCCGTACCCGAGTGATCTGACCGATGCCCGCTGGGAGTTGATCGAGCCGGTGCTGTCCGCCTGGCGCTTCGAGCGCCGCGGCGGGCCGGACCGCGGCGGACGGCGGACGGCAGACGCGCGGCGGGTGGAGGGCGAGTAGACGCAGCGTCAAATACTCTGTGGACCCGGTGGTAACGACAGCCTCAGGACCCACTGCGCATTCTGGTGCCGTGATGAGCACGTACGTTTCACCCGACTCGAGAGAACTCCTCCATGGGTAGACCCTTTCGGATTCCCCTCGCCATGGCGGCCGTCGCCCTGCTGACCGCGCCTGTCCTGACCGGTTCCTCGCTCACCGGCACGGCGACGGCGGCACAGACCACCAGCGCCACCACGACCACCACGGCCGCGGCGGTCACCGCCGAGGCCGCCGCGGACCCCGTCTACGCCCGGCTCTACAACCAGGGCACCGGAAAGTGCCTCGCCGTGCCGGGCCCCTACACGGACGTCGAAGGCGCCGAGCTGATCCAGTGGACGTGCAGCACGAGCGAGACCCAGTACTGGGCGCTCATCCCCGTGACGGGCGGCTACCAGGTGAAGAACCTGGCGAGCGGAAGATGTCTCGCCGTGGCGAGCAACAGCAAGGTGCAGGGGGCCGTCTCCGTCCAGTCGACCTGCGGCGGCGGTAACGGCGGCGAGCAGGTCTGGGCACACGACTCCATCGACCGGCTGACGAATGCCAACAGCAAGTTCTGCCTGGCCGTCCTCAGCACCGAAACGGCCAACGGAGTCAAGCCCGCTCAGTGGACCTGCGGCACGAACAAGGATCAGCAATGGCTCTGGTAACGGAACAACGGTTCTCGCGACAGCCCCGGCCGGCCCTCCTGGCAGGTCTCCTCGGTCTCGTCGCCGCGCTGCTCGTGACCCTGCTCATCGCCCCGGACCGCGCATCCGCCGCGACCATCTCGGTCCCGAAGGTCGCCTACCAGAACACGGCGACCGAGGGAGACGGGCCCCGCACCCCCGACATCATCAGCACCAGCGCGAACGACGCGGTCGTGGTGTGGCGGGAAGGCACCACTGCCACGGTGATCACCGACACCTCGGGACCGGTCGTCGACCACGGGTACATCCGGTACTCGTACACCACCGACGGCGGCGCGACCTGGAGTCGTCCGCAGACGCTGGCGCAGGAGACCAGCGAGCACTCCTGGCACTACGTCGAGCTCTACAAGACGGGTGACCGCATCCTCGCGTACATGGGCAGAACCTCGCCCGCGAACCGCAGAGGCCTGCCGATCGACGCCATCGTCGCCAAGGAGAGCACCGACGGGGGGCACACCTGGCACGACTTCACCGTCAATCTGCCGCTCGCCGACCACGGGAACCTCGCCCTAGCCGGGCGCCCGGTCTGGATGGCCGACAAAAAGAGATATGTCATGCCGGCCTGGTGGACGGGCCGGAAGGTCGGGGCGCTGTACTCGGACAACCTCCAGGACTGGACGGCCGGCACCGCCGCACCCAACCCGACCGACCACCTGCCCGGCGAGCCGCAGTTGGTCATCTCGCAGGACGACCCGACCAAGCTGCTCATGGTTGCACGCAGCAGTCCCCCTGACGGCACGTCACCGACGTTCGCGTTGACGGCCACCAGCACGAACGGTGGCGAGTCCTGGAGCAACCTCGGCCTGGACTACAACGTGCCCAACAACGACTCCAAGAGCTACTTCACCAAGGACAGCACCGGCCGGTATCTGACCATCTACAACACCGACTCGAACCCGATCCGGCAGGCCCTGAACTACCGGACCAAGAACCCCGGTGGCGCGGCCTGGTCGAGCAGCAAGCTGTTCGCCGACCCCGCCGGCCCCACCGACCCGACGCCGGCCGGTACCGGCGCCGGCTGGGACACGTACCCGATGGGCGATGAGTACGCGCCCGGCAAGTACTTCATCGTCTGGGAGCACGACACCTCGGCCATCCTGGTGAGCAAGCTCGACATCTCCGACACGTAGACCGACCGGCTCCGCCGACCCAACTGCTTCCGGAGGGGGAGCAGCCGGGTCGGCGGATCTTCACGAAGCAGTTCGGCCCACTCAGCCCGTTTGCAGGGCCAGGGTGGGCCATGGCCACTGTGATCTGTGAGGTCTCAAGACTCAGTTGACATCTCGGACTCATCAGATCCTTGACAGGCTCAAAGTTTCCAGGCCGTCGCCCACATGCACGACCTCACGCTCGCATCATGACCAGAAGTCCGCGATCACGGGCCCTGACCTGCCCGAACACGGCCTTGTGCAACACCCTTTAGAGAGCAGCCGATGACTGTGGTTTCGGCGCGGGTTGCTCCAGGCGCCTGTCGACCGTGTGGAACACGGACCGTGCCTCCGGCGAGAGACTGTGAGGTCCCCGTCTCTGGGGCGACAGCCCGACGTGGACGGCCCTGAGCCTACGCAGCCGAGTCCGGGCTGATGAGTTGCTCAGCCCAGATGGTCTTTCCCGCAGGGGTGTAGCGCGTGCCCCACCGTTCGCTGAGCTGGGCGACGAGCAGCAGTCCGCGTCCCCCTTCGTCGCTCAGGCGGGCCCGGCGCAGATGGGGACTGATGGTGCTGCCGTCGGAGACCTCGCACGTGAGGGTCTGATCCTTGATCAGGCGTAGTTGGATCGGACCGGTGGCGTGACGGATGGCGTTGGTGACCAACTCGCTGACGACGAGCTCCGTGATGAACGCGGCGTCCTCCAGCTCCCACGCGGTGAGACGGTCACGAATGCGTCTGCGTGACTCCGCCACGATCGCGGGATCGCTGGGGAGCTTCCAGGAGGCCAGCCTGTCCCGGCCGAGGCCTCGGGCACGTATCAGCAGCAGGGCGACGTCGTCGGTGTCGGCGGACGGGCGCAGTGTGTCCACGACACCGTCACACAGTTCGGTGAGTGAGGGCGCGGGCCTGGCGAGAGCCTGACGCAGGGCGAGCATGCCTTCGTCGATGTCGCGGTCCCGGCTCGCGTACAGGCCGTCGGTGAACAGTGCCAGCAGGCTGCCCTCCGGAAGCGTCACCTCGGTGGCCTCGAAGGGTAGGCTGCCCAGCCCCAGCGGAGGCCCGGCGGGCAGGTCGACCACCTGCGTCGTGCCGTCCGGATGGACCAGGATCGGGGCCGGATGGCCTGCGCGGGCCAGCGCGCAGGTTCTGGAGACCGGGTTGTAGACGGCGTAGAGGCAGGTGGCGCCGATCTCACCCGGGATGTCCGCGTCCTCGCTCTGTGCGGACTCGGAGTGGGTCACGATGTCGTCGAGGTGGGTCAGGAGTTCCTCGGGCGGCAGGTCGATGTCGGCGAGCGTGCGTACCGCCATACGGAGCCGGCCCATGGTGGCCGAAGCACTGATGCCGTGGCCCACGACATCACCGACGACAAGTCCGATCCGTGCTCCCGGCAGGGGGATCACGTCGAACCAGTCGCCGCCGGTGCTCGCACCGCCGTGGGCGGGAACATAACGCGAAGCCGTCTCCACGGTCGGATGGACCGTGGGCCTGCTGGGGAGCAGCGAGCGCTGCAGCGCCAGTGCGGTGCCGCGCTCGTGGACGAAGCGGCGGGCATTGTCCAGGCACACGGCGGCCCTGGCCACCAGGTCCTCGGTGATGATCAGGTCCTCCGGGCCGAAGGGGTCGGGTGAGGTCGCGTAGCGGAAGAGAAGGACCGCACCGAGAACCACGCCATGGGCACGGATGGGTGCAGCGATCATGGAGTGCGCCCCGAAGGCGTCGACGTGCGCGGCGTGGAGGGGGTCCTCCCTCAGCCATCGGACGATGTCCGGATCCGTGAGATCCCGGAGTTCCGCTCCGCCACCGGCCAGGCAGCGCGCGATCGGGGACGAACGGGGAGGGGTGTGTACGTCGTTCGCATCGCGCAGCGCGTCGGGCGGGAGCGGGCGGGAGCCACGCTGCGCTGCCCGACGCAGCCGCGCGGGCTCGGCGGCCGACCCTCGGGGAGGCAGCGAACCCTGAAGAACGACGTCGTGAACGTCGATGCCGATGAAGTCCGCGAAGCGGGGAACCACGACGTCGGCGAGTTCCCGCGCGGTGCCGACCGGATCGAGGGTCATGCCGATGCGGGTCCTGGCCTTGCTCATCAGGGCGAGCCGCCGGCGGCTGTTGTACTCGGCGGAGTAGTCCTCCGCCGTCAGACCCACCGCCCGCACCCGGTCGTCCCCGTCCCGCAACGGAAACATGTCCACGGCCCAGGCATGTGCCCTGTTCTCTCGCGGCAGCGCCACGACATGCTCGGCGGATTCGGGCACGCCGGTCCTGCCCACCCGCAGGATCAGTCGCTCGACCTCGTTGAATCCTGGCCCCTGGAGGAATTCGGTGATGCGTCGCCCTCGGACGTGGTCGTCCGAGAAACCGGCCACCCGCGCAGCCGCCTTGTTCGCCCTGACCGCCCGCGCGTCGGTGTCGTAGACGGCCAGGACCCGGGGATGCTGCTCGAACATCCATTGGATCAGCGTGTCGTCCGGTGGCGTCCGCCCCGCCGAGGTCGGCACGGCGGTGACGAGGGAGGCGGCCCCTCGCTCAGCGTCCAGCAGCGGGGACACCTGGACCCGGATGCCCAGCAGTCGTCCGTCGCGGTGCCGGAAGGTCCGGCCGTCGAGGGAGAGGAGATCGGTCAGGGGCTTGCCGACGATCTCCTCGGGGGTGTGGCCGAGAAGCCTCTGGGCGTCGCGGGTCCAGTAAGCCACACGCCCGCCGGCGTCCTGCACGGCGATGGTGACGGAGGCGTCGGTGCGTGCTTCGTCCCGTGGGTGTGTGGGTCGGTCGGGCGGTTCGCCGCAACGGTCCATGGTGGCGTTCCTGATCTTCTCGCCCAGCGGAAGAGCACCTTTCACGATCGTCCGGCAGGCCACGAATGGCAAGCCGGACCGGTGATGGTGTGATCCATGACTCTGCCTGAATCGAGACGTTTCGAATCGTATAGCTGATTTGTGGACGCCACTGACCCCTTCTTGGGCTAGGAGGATGTCGTTCGAGTGCAGTAAATTCTGCCTGTGGCAGTACGAAGCGAATCGAGTCGTAAGGCGATCATCGACGCGACCATGGACCTCTTGGTCCGCGACGGCAGACGGGCCATCACGGTGCAGAAACTGACCGTCGAGGCGATCGCCGTACGGGCGGGGGTCAGCAAGGCGACGATCTACCGCTGGTGGCCCAGCAAGTTGGCCGTGGTGATCGACGCCTTCATGGAGAACCACCTGGCGCACGTCCGCATCTCGGAGAAGCTGCCCGTCCGCGATGCTCTCCTGGCCCATCTGAAGGCGCTGATCGGTCGATACGCCGGCCCTCAGGGCAAGTTGATCTCCCAGATCATCGCCGAATGCCAGTACGATCCCGCGGCCCTGGCCGACTTCCGTTCCCGGTTCTGGAACGACCGGTGCGCGGCCGTCGAGAAACTCATGCAGCGTGGCATCGAGGAGGGCGTCTTCCGCTCGGACATCGATCCGGGACGCGCCGCGCAACTGTTCTACGCCCCGGTGTATCTGCATCTGCTGTTCGCCCTCGGTCCTCTCGACGACGAGTTGGCGGAACGGTTGGTCGAGTTGGGGATCCAGGGGATCGCGACCTGCCCGGAGAGGGGCGTGACGATCCTGGGGAGCGTTGCCCTCGGGGCCGGCCGCGCAACGTAGTCCCGGCGGGCCTCTCGCGCATGGTGAGGCGTCGTCGACGCGGGCATGAGGCGGGGCCGGGGCTTCGAAGCCGCGGCCCCGCACGCCGGCATGCCGCGCCGGTCGCTCAGTCGCCCTGCGGCGGCGCCGAAAGGGAAGCCGCCCGAGCGGTCGCCGGAGTCCAGGTGGGAAGAGATTCCAGCAGGGAGACCAGACTCGCCGTGTCGTGTGCCGTTCCCTGCACATAGCGGTCCGGGCGCACCACCACGGCCGGCGCCTCGACCGAGGCGAGCAACTGATCGATGTGCTCGCCGGCGGTCAGAGCCACGATCTCGGCGTCCTCCTCGATCCGGCTCAGGAGCGAGGGGGCCAGGCTCGCGAGAAGCTCGGCGTCGGCCGCGAGCAGGAAGCGTCTGCCGACCAGGTCGTCCAGGCGCCGTCCATCGGGGAGGACCGGTTGCACGGACAGACGACCCGCGCAGGGATCGGTGCCGGCATGTGACCCCGGCCCGAGCGAAGGCGCGTCGGGGTGCGAGGCGGCGGGGTTGGCGCGGATGTAGGAATCCCGCTGAGCCGCGGTCTCGGGATCGGTGGTCTGGACGAGGTGCGCCATCGTGGCGGCCTTCTCGACCCAGTATCGGGCGTGCGGTCTGCGTTCGGACTCGTAGGTGTCCAGCAGGTCGGCCGGCGCCTTGCCGAGCGCGACCAGCCGTAGCTTCCAGACCAGGTTGGTCACGTCACGCAGGCCGGCGCACAGGCCCTGGCCGAACAGCGGTGGTGCCTGGTGGGCGGCGTCACCGGCCAGGAACACGTTGCCGACCCGCCAGGTGGTGGCCACGCGGGCGCGGAACGTGTAGATGGCCTTGCGCTCGGGCTCGAACGTCTCCGGAGTGAGGACCCCCCGGCTGAGCCGGGCGATGGCCTTGTCGGTGACGATCTCCTCCCGGTCGTCGCCGGGCATCAGCTTGAACTCCATGCGCACGAGGTCGCCGGGCAGGTCCACCCACAGGGCGGGGCGGGTGTGGCGCCCGAGGAAGACCATGTCCCCCTTGATCGCGGCGGCGCCGCCCAGATGTCCGTCGACGACCAGCCACGGGTCGTCCGTGCCCAGGTTCTCGCAGGTCACGCCCAGAGCGCGTCGGACTGTCGACTGGGCGCCGTCACAGGCGATGACCCATCGAGCGGTGAGTACCTCGTCCGTACCGTCCTGCGTGCGGACATGGCAGCGGACGCCGTCACCCTCCTCCTCGATACCTGTCAGGGTGACCCCGCAGCGCAGTTCGACACCGGGCAGCCGGTCGACCTCCGCGCGCAGGAGGGTGTCGATCTCCGGCTGGTGGAACAGGACCTCGTCGTGCCACGCCTGAGAGCCCCACTGCCCGGTGGGCTGGGTGAAGAGTGTCTCGCCGGCCTCGTTCTCCATCCGGAACTCGCGCATCGGCTTGGAGCGGACGGCGACGTCCTCGGCGAGGCCGATGGCCTGCAGCGAGCGCATGGTCTCCCCGTCGAAGTGCACGGCCCGCGCCTGCGACCACATCTCGGGCTCGCGCTCGACTCCGACGGCCCGGAGGCCGGCATGGCCCAGCAGCGCCAGTGCGAGCACGCCTACGGGACCGCCGCCGACAACGATGACTTCACAGTCGTTGGACATCTGAACTCCATGAACGGGGATGAGCTCCGTATGTGTGTGGGGGGAGAGGGGGAGGAGTATGCGTCATAAATCATGCTTTGGCATCGAATCTCGTGGCCACCTCTTCCCGTCCGGCCCGACCTGACCGTCTCCGGGCTCTGGTCCGCGTCGTGAGGTCCATCCGGCGAAGGCGCGCCGTCAGTCGAGTGCTCCTCCCTCCTGAGGCTCGCTCACGTTAGGGCGTTCGAAACGAAACGTCTAGTACTTGTGCAGGCAACTTGCGCACCTCTTGTGTTACGGATCCGCTACCTGGTCGATCCATGCGTGAAGGCTTCCGATGTGTCCTCCCTGGAGCTATGGTCGACGCGAAACGGACCGTTTTGAAAGCGGTTCTTGTGCCCGCCTGCGTCAGCACTCCCCGCGCGCTCGGCGGTAGAAGGCACATGGCGTCCGAGAGCCAGTGCCGCCGGTACTCACCTCACATTCGCCGAGAAAGGCCCACTCATATGCCTGAGGCCGTTGTCGTCGCCGTGGCGCGCACTCCGATCGGACGCGCGTTCAAGGGTTCGCTGCGGGGCATGCGCCCCGACGACCTGGCAGCCACCGCGGTCCGTGCCGCCTTGGAGCAGGTGCCCGAACTCGACCCCGCCGGGATCGACGATCTCCACCTGGGATGTGCGGAGCCACAGGGCGAGCACGGTGGCAACATCGCCCGCCGGGTCGCCGTCCAGCTCGGCCTCGACACCGTCCCCGGCACGACCGTCACCCGGTTCTGCGCCTCCTCTTTGCAGACCACCCGCATGGCGTTCCACGCCATCAAGTCCGGGGAGGGCCATGTCTTCGTCAGCGCGGGCGTCGAATGCGTCTCCCGGTACGGCCGGTTCCCCTCGGCCGGCTCCGACGCCGAGGACACCACGAACCCGCTCTTCGCCCAGGCCCGGGCCCGCACCGGGGAGTACGCGCGCACCAACCGTCCCTGGAGTGACCCGCGTGCGGAGGGCCTGCTGCCCGACATCTACGCGAGCATGGGACAGACCGCGGAGAACGTCGCCACACTCCGTGGGATCAGCCGCCAGGAACAGGACGAGTTCGCGCTGCGCAGCCAGCAGCTCACCGCCAAGGCCGTGAGCACCGGCTTCCACGCCCGCGAGATCACGCCGGTCACGCTGCCGGACGGCACCGTCGCGGCGACGGACGACAGTCCGCGCCCGGGCACCACGTACGAAGCGCTCGCCGGGTTGCAGCCGGCGTTCCGGCCCGCTGGCACGGTCACCGCGGGGAACGCCTGCCCGCTCAACGACGGCGCCGCGGCCGTCGTCATCATGAGCGACATCAGGGCCCGCGAACTCGGCGTCACACCGCTCGCCCGGATCGTGTCCACCGGCGTGTCCGGGCTGTCCCCGGAGATCATGGGCCTCGGCCCCGTCGACGCCACCCGGCAGGCCCTCGCGCGCGCCGGTCTCGGCATCGGCGACATCGACCTCTTCGAGATGAACGAGGCGTTCGCCGTACAGGTCATCGCCTCCGCCCGGGAACTCGGTGTCCCCTTCGAACGGCTCAACGTGCACGGCGGGGCGATCGCCCTGGGCCACCCCTTCGGCATGACCGGCGCCCGCATCCTGACGACCCTGCTCAACGGACTGCGCACGCTCGACGCGCGATTCGGCGTCGAGACCATGTGCGTCGGCGGCGGCCAGGGCATGGCACTCGTCCTGGAGCGCCTCGCCTAGTCACCGGGCTCCCTCACCGCAGGGTCTCCAGACGGCTCGCGGCGACAACAACCACACCCCACCCCTTTGTCATCGGTCGGCTCGGTCTGCCGCTCGGACCGAGCACACCGATTCATGTCAGAGCAATGAGAATGGACCACGCACATGGCTGCTTTCCGTAGACCCCTTCAGCGCCGCTTGCTCGCCTCCGCCGCACTCGCCACGGCGATGACCTCACTGGCGGCCTGTGCCGGCGCCGGTACCTCCGGCACCGCGGGAAAGGATGCCGTGGGCACCAAGCCGCGGAAGAACGTCGCCGCCGGCGAGTGCGGGTCGGTTCCGAAGATCGACCCCAAGGACAGCTCCGGCGCCCTCGCCTCGCTCGGAAGCCCGGTCGTGGAGAACTTCAACGGCTTCACCAACCCGGTGGAAGCCTCCGCCTGGAAGGACTGGAAGCCGTCGCACGACGGCCCCTACAAGGTCGCGCTCTCCTGGCCGCCGCGGAACAACGCCTTCCTCACCGAGATGTACAACGCGGTCAAGAAGACCCTTGAGGCGAGCGGGAACGTCACCATCACCAAGGAGCTCACTCCGACGTCCCCCTCCGACGTGCCAGGCCAGCTCCAGCAGATCAACCAGCTCATCGGTGACAAGCCCGACCTGATCATCACGCAGCCGATCGCCCCCGGTCCCTCGGCCAAGGTCATGGACGCGGCCGCCAAGGCGGGTATCCCGGTTGTCTCGGCGTGGAACTCCTCGCCGACCCCGTCAGCGGTGAGCGTCGGGCTGAACAACTTCCTCCAGGCGGCGACGACAGCGTCCAAGGTCGTCCAGGCCATGGACGGCAAGGGCGACGTCCTGCTCGTGCACGGCATCCCCGGCATTCAGCAGGACGCGGACGCGATGGCCGGCTTCAAGGCCGTGCTCAAGCTGTGCCCGGACATCAAGGTCGCCGGTGAGGTGACGGGCGCATACGTCAGCGCGACGACGAAGGCCGCCGTGCTGCAGTTCCTCTCGACCCACCCCGCAGGCGTCGACGGCGTCCTCCAGGCCGGAGCGATGGGCGTCGGCGTGATCAACGCCTTCAAGCAGCTCGGCAAGCCGGTGCCGCCGCTCGCCGACATCGGCTCGTCCCGCGGAAGCGTCGCCTACGCGCACCAGAACGCGTCGACCCACCAGGAGTTCGGGACCTCGACACCGGACGCCGCGATCGGTGTCTCCATCGCCAACGTCGCGCTGAAGATGCTCGCGGGTGACGGGCCGAAGGTGAACCAGGTCATCACACAGCCGGTCTACATCACCAACGACAACCTCGACGAGATCTACCAGGACGGCTGGGACATCTCGAACACCGCCAACGCGGCGGGCAAGGACGACGACTTCATGTCGGAGTCGTACATCGCCCAGTTCTTCACGAAGAGCTCCTGATGACGACCACGGGGAAACCCCACGTGGCGCACATCCGGGGGGCGGAGGTCGCTCCGCCCCCGGCGGTGGGCGAGACCATGCGCATAGAGGCGGTCGGCGTCACGAAGTCGTTCGGCGCCACCCGGGCGCTCTCCTCCGGCGCGCTGCGTCTGCGGCCGGGCGAGGTGCACACGGTGATCGGTGAGAACGGCAGCGGCAAGAGCACACTCGTCAAGATCCTGTCGGGGGTGCACACCATGGACGGCGGCACCCTCGCGGTCGACGGCACGCCGGTCGACCGGATCGCCTCGCCCCGGCGGGCACGGGAACTCGGTATCGCCACGGTGTTCCAGGAGGTGCTCACCGTGGCGAGCCGCTCCGTACTCGACAACGTCTGGCTCGGCGCCGACGGAGTGGTCCGCCGGACGGTGCCCGGAGCCGAGCGGCGCCGGCGCGCGAGGGAGATCCTCGACCGGCTCGCGGTCGTCCCGATCGACCTCGACGTCCCCGCCGGCACGTTGTCGCTGTCGCAGCGTCAACTGTGCTGCATCGCCCGCGCGCTCGTCATGGACCCACGCGTCCTGATCCTCGACGAGTCGACATCGGCCCTCGACCTCGACTCGCGCGACCGCCTGTTCGAGGTGGTCCGTGAGGTGACCGCCGCCGGCACGAGCGTGCTGTTCATCTCGCACCGGATGGACGAGATCTTCACCATCAGCGATGTCATCACGGTCTTCCGCTCCGGTGCGGCGGTCGCCGAGCGGATACCGGCGGCGGAGTCCTCGATCCCGGACCTCGTCCACCGGATGACCGGGGGCGAGGCACGCGAGCACCCCGCCGTTGCCGAAGCCGTACGGGAGCCCGGCCCGGTGGTGCTCGAAGCCGAGGGGGTCCGGCTCGCACCGGCGGCCGCTCCGCTCGACTTCGCGGTACGAGCGGGCGAGATCGTCGGGCTCGTCGGCCTCGAAGGCCAGGGGCAGGACCGGCTCCTGCACGCCCTGCGCGGCGTACCGCCCTCCTCCGGAACGGTCAGCCGGGTCACGTCGGAAGAGACGCACCGGGTCACCAGCCCGGTGGACGCCTACCGGAGCGGCATCGTCTACGTGCCGCGCGAGCGACGCGGCGAGGCCTTGCTGCCCCACCTCTCCATCCGGGAGAACTTCGGCCTGCCCACCCTGCGACGGGACACCGTTTCCGGTGTGCTGCGACCCGGGCGCACCCTCGCCCGGCTGCGCGGCCACGCCGAGCGACTGCGGCTCGTGATCCGTGCGCAGGGCGACTCGATCTCGACCCTGAGCGGCGGCAACCAGCAGAAGGTGGTCATCGCGCGGTGGCTCGCCTCCGAGCCGGCGGTCCTGCTGCTCAACGACCCGACCCGCGGCGTGGACCTCAAGGCCAAACGCGACCTCTACGCCGTACTGCGGGGCCTGTGCGCGGAAGGGGTCGCCGTCGTGATGCTCTCCAGCGAGGTCGACGAGCTGCTCGAACTCATGGACCGCGTCGTCGTCTTCCGCGAGTCGGCCGTGGTCGCGGAGCTCCCCCGCTCCTCGCTCAGCAGATCGGCGCTCGTCGGCGCCTACTTCGGCCACAAGGACCACACCGATGTCTAGATATCTCTCCGTGCTCCGCGCACGCCCGTACGCCTTCGTACTGGTGCTCGTCGTCGCGCTCGTCATCGCGAACGCCGTGATCCGGCCCACGTTCCTGGCCCCCGGCCAGTGGCCCGCGCTGCTCGGCACGCTCGCGCCGTTCGCGATCCTCGGCATCGCCTCGACCCCGCCGGTGCTCGGCGGGGGCGGGGTCGACCTCTCGATCGGGCCGCTCGCGACGGTCGTCAACTGCGTCTTCGTCTCGGTGCTCATACCGCACGGTCTCGGCGGAGCGTTCGTGGCGATCCCGCTGCTCCTGCTTCTTGGCCTCACGGTCGGTGTGATCAACGGTGTCCTGGTAGCGGTCGTCCGGCTCGATCCGGTCATCGCGACGCTCGGCTCCCTGTTCGTGCTGATCGGGGTCGCGCTGAAGATCGCCGCGACGCCGGGAGACCCCGGTCAGAACTGGACGACCGGCCTCGCCGGCCTGATGGGCGGCTGGTTCCCGGGGGCGCTGCTGACGATGGCCGCCCCGGCGGCGGTGTGGCTCGTCCTGCGGCGCACGGCCTTCGTACGCAATCTGTACGCCGTCGGCGGCGACGCCACGGCCTCCTACTCGGCCGGAGTCAACGTCACCGCCGTCCGTATCGGCGCCTACGCCCTCGCGGGCCTGTTCGCCTCGGTGGGCGGCATCGCGCTGACCGCGCTCATCCAGTCCTCCGACTCGTCTCTCGGTACGACCTACGCGCTCATCGCGCTCGCCGCGGTCTCCCTGGGCGGCACCTCGCTCGCCGGTGGCACCGGGGGAGTGCTGGGGTCGTTCCTCGGCGCCTGCGGGATCTTCCTGCTGCAGGAACTGCTCTCCGCGACCGGCGCCTCGTCGAACTACGTGCAACTGGCGTACGGGGTACTGCTCGTCCTCGGCGTCGTCCTCGGCGCGACGCTCGCCCGCGGCAAGAGAGAGGTGGCCGCATGACCAGCACCGGCAGCGTGCCGAACACCGTCGTGCCCGAGGTGCCGGACACACCGGGCGGGGCCCGGGAGCTGTGGCGCTCGTTCGCCGCCGTCCAGCAGCGCGTTCCGGTGTTCCAGATCGTGGCCGTTCTCGCGGTGTTCGCGTGGGGCGCGGTCTCGGTACCCGGATTCACCGAGCACTCGGCGGTGATGTCGATGCTCGTCCTGGGAAGCCTGCTGGGCCTCGCCTCGGTCGGACAGACGCTCGTCGTGCTCGTCGGCGGCCTGGACCTCGCGGTGGCCGGGTACATCTCGGTCGGCGCCGTCGCGGCGGCCCAACTCGCCGGAAAGCACCACTGGTCGATGGCCGCGACCACGGCGGTCGTCGTCGGTGTGACCGGTCTGGCCGGCGCGGTGAGCGGCTGGGTCTGCCAGCGCTTCGGTGTCCAGTCCCTCGTCGTGACCCTGGGGATGTACTCCATCCTGATCAGCGCCATCCTCATCGTCACCGACGGCAACATCGTCGACGCGCCGCCCGCCGTGCTGTCGGACTGGACCTCCGTGGCCGGTACGACCTTCGGCCTGCGGGTGCCTCCGGTCGTGGTGCTGTGGGCGGTGGTCTCGGTGGTGCTGGGGATCGTGCTCGCGCGTACCCGGGCGGGCCGGCAGTTGTACGC
Source organism: Streptomyces sp. NPDC001868 (assembly GCF_040297125.1). NCBI lineage: Bacteria > Bacillati > Actinomycetota > Actinomycetes > Kitasatosporales > Streptomycetaceae > Streptomyces > Streptomyces sp. NPDC001868. The sequence goes on from NZ_JBEOYO010000027.1 coordinate 98,827, forward strand.
CGCGGGCGGCAACCCGCGCGCGGCGACGCTCATGATGATCGACGTCCGGCGGGTCTGGGTGCTCGTGTTCGCCATCGGCGGCGCGGTCGCCGGCATCGTCGGCATGCTCGTCGCCGGATTCGCGAGCGGTGCCACCCCGAACTCCGGTGACCCGTACCTCTTCTCCGGCATCGCCGCGGTCGTCGTCGGCGGCACGATGATCGGCACGGCTCGCGGCAGTTACACCCGCACCGTGCTCGGCACGCTGCTGCTGACCGAGTTGACGACGATCCTCGCGGGTCAGGGCTTCGACGAGGGGGACAACCGCATCCTCTACGGCCTCGCCCTGCTCGTTGTCGTCACGGCCTACGGCCGGCAGCGCCGACTCAACGACCGGGTCTGACACGACCTGACCGAGGGGCTTCGACAGAGGCGCTCGGGGCCACCCTTCGCACACTGAACAAGGCTGCGGGCCGGGGGGACGCGCACGGCTCTCGTCCACGCAGGACATGCCCCGGGCCCCGGATACGCTCGTATCCGGGGCCCGGGGCATGTCGGCGGATGTCAGGCGGGGTTGCGTCCGATGAAGAACTCCCGGAAGGGGTCCATGCTCGGTTCGAGCCCGGAGTCGATCAGTCCCTTGCGCAGCGCCGCCATCTGGCTGTCCTGGAGGCGCATCGTGGGCTGGCGCAGAGGGCCGCCGTTGTAGCCCTGGAGCCAGCCCTGGAACTTCCAGGCCATCCGGTTGAGGACGGACCCGCCGTGCATGCCCTGGAAGAGGCCGGCCTTGGTCTTCCGTGCCGGGTGCAGCTGCCAGTAGATCTGCGTGGCGTCGTCGTACTTGCCCTCGCGCAGGAGCTCCATGACCCGGGGAATCATCGGGCCGAAGTACTCGTGGTCGCTGGTGGCCGACAACTGGATCGGCATGACCTGCGACAGGGGGATCAGGTCGCCCTCGATCGGTACCGAGATGACGACCTCGTTCCCGAAGAGCCGGTTGCACTCGACGGCGCTCTGGATGTTCGGATAGCCGCCCTCGGCCTTGATCACCGCCACGTTGGGAAGGTCGTCGATGAGACGGCGGATCAGCCGGGTCGGGATGTCGGAGGGGTGGATCCTGGAGGAGAAGTTCCAGATCGTCATCGGGAACAGGATGACGCCCAGGCCGGTGGCGTCGCAGACGGCCTTGGTGTACTCGTACACCTCGTCCTCGGACTCCGGGTAGAAGTTCGGCGGGTACGCCAGCAGGACGAGGTCGGCGCCGGCCTCCTCGGCGCCGCGGACCGCCTCCAGGTTCTGCTCCAGGTCGTTCCAGCTCGCGTGGTGGACGAGGTGGAAGTCGTCGCCTGCCTCGTCCTTGGAGATCCGGAGGAATTCCAGGTACTCGGGCAGCGTGATGCTGATCTCCGAGATGCCGAGCGTGCCGATGAACCCGTGTTCCTTGGCCAGCCGGATGTCGTGGCGGATCGCTTGCTCGTTGATGCCGCGGAGGTCGTTCGTGAACGACGGAATGGTGCAGTTGACGGCGCCGACCAGCTTCTCGCGGGCCCACTCACGGGCTTCCGCGCGGCTGTATGCGGGCATGGTGCCTTTCCTCTCAGGTCATGGGTCGCCTACGGTGCGGACGGTGCGGCTCACATCGGGCCGGCGCCCTCCCAGGACAGGTACTTCATCTCCAGGTACTCGTCGATGCCGTAGACGGAGCCCTCACGGCCGATGCCCGACTGCTTGACGCCGCCGAAGGGCGCGACCTCGTTGGAGATCAGGCCGGAGTTGATGCCGATCATCCCGGCTTCGATCCCCGCCGCCACGCGCCAGACGCGCTCCGCGTCCCGGCTGTAGAGGTAGGCGGCGAGTCCGAACTCGGTGTCGTTCGCCATGCGGACGGCGTCGGCCTCGTCGGTGAACCGGATCAGCGGCGTGACCGGACCGAAGGTCTCCTCCCGGGTGATCACCATGCCGGGGACGACGTCGGCCAGCACCGTCGGCTGGAAGTAGAGTTCGCCCCGCTCGTGCCGTGCCCCGCCGCACAGGACGCGCGCACCCTGGCCCGTCGCGTCGGCCACATGTTCTTCGACCTTGGCGACGGCGGCCCGGTCGATGAGAGGACCCTGCAGCACACCGGGTTCGAAACCGTCGCCGACGGGCATCTCGCCCACACGCTTGGCCAGTTCCTCGGCGAAGCGTTCGTAGATGCCGGACTGGACGTAGACCCGGTTGGCGCTGATACAGGCCTGACCGGTGTTGCGGTACTTGGCTGCGATCACACCGGACACGGCGACATCGAGGTCGGCGTCGTCGAAGACCAGGACGGGAGCGTTCCCGCCGAGTTCCATCGACACCTTCTTCACGGTCTCGGCGGACTGGGCGATCAGCAGACGGCCCACCTCCGTCGATCCGGTGAAGGTGACCTTGCGTACGACGGGGTTGCCCGTCAGCTCGGGGCCGATCTCACGGGCCTTGCCGACGACGACGTTGAACACGCCCGCCGGGATGCCCGCACGCTCGGCCAGCTCGGCGAGTGCCAGGGCGGTGAGCGGGGTCTGTTCGGCGGGCTTGACGACCATGGTGCAGCCGGCGGCGAGCGCCGGTGCCGCCTTGCGCGTGATCATCGCCGCGGGGAAGTTCCATGGCGTGATGGCGGCGCAGACGCCGATGGGCTCCTTGAGGACGAGGACCCGGCGCGAGGGGTCCGGGGCGGCGAAGATGTCACCGCGGACCCGCTTGGCCTCCTCCGCGAACCACTCGATGAAGGAGGCGGCGTAGGCCATCTCACCCCGTGCCTCGGCGAGCGGCTTGCCCTCTTCGAGGGTGATCAGCCGGGCGAGGTCCTCGGTGTGTTCGGTGACGAGATCGAACCAGCGGCGCAGGAGCTGGGCGCGCTGCTTGCCCGACAGGGCACGCCAGCCGGGCAGGGCACGGTCGGCCGCGTCGATCGCTTCGGCGACCTGGGGACGGCTGAGCGAAGGCAGTTCGGCGAGGGCCTCACCGGTCGCGGGGTTGGCGACGGTGAAGCGACCGGAGTCGCCCTCTTCGATCCATTGCCCGCCGACATACGCGGCCGTACGGAGAAGTGCTGGGTCGTCCAGGACGCGGACGGCGGTGGTGGTGGTCATATCTATGTCACTCACTTGTGAACCGGCTGGATGCGGATGGGGAGTTGGACGCCGAGCCCGGAGTCCTGTGCGCGGCGCGCGCACATCGCGGCGACCGCGAGGTCCTGGATCGCCGAGCCGACGGACTTGTACAGAACGAGCTGGCTGGCGCTGGTCCGTCCCGGGACCGTGCCGCCGACGAGGGCGGCGAGAGAGCCGATCCGGTCGCTGATGTCGATGCCGGCCTCCCGGGCGGCGATCAGGTCGCCTGTGTCGTGGAGGACTTCCTCGACGACGTCGGCGATGACGACGTCCGCGCGCCCGATCACCTCGGTGTCGACTTCGCGCTGTTCACGCACCGTCGAACCGATCGAGACCACGGTCATGCCCGGCCGCAGCCATGCGCCGCGCAGGATCGGGGTCTCGTCGTAGGAGCGGGCGGCGCAGATCACCAGTGAGGTGCCGGCGATCGCCGCTTCCGGGGACTCGGCGGGAACGATCGAGGTGCCGAGATCGCCGAGTTCGTCGGCGAAGCGGGCGCGGCTCTCGGCACGCGGGCTGTAGACGTGCACGGACTTGAGGTCGCGCACGGCGGCCAGGGCGCGCACATGCTTCTTCGCCTCGAATCCGGAACCGATGACGGAGACGTCCAAGGGGCCACGCACGGCGAGCGCCCCGGCCGCGAGCGCCGAGGTGGCCGCGGTCCGGTAGCCCGTGATCGAGTTGCCGTCGAGAAGGGCGACCAGTTCGGCGGACGACTGGTCGAACAGCGAGATCAGGTACGAGAACTGCCGGGGTCCCATGGCCCCGGCGATGACTTTGGTGCCCATCAGCCCGCTGTCGCCGGAGACTCCGCTGAGGGTCCGGACCCAGTTGCCGTCGCCGCGGGCGATGACCCGGGTGGGGAAGCGGGCGTCGTCGTCGGCCGCCGCATACGCCTCGCGCAGCGCCGCGATCGCGAGGTTCCAGTCGAAGGCCGACTGAACGGCCGCGTCGTCGAGTAGGAGGGTCATGCGCGCCGATCCTTCCGTTGGGGCATCGTTGCCTACCTATCGGTGCCCGTCCATATTAAACGAATCGTCTCGTATAGATAAGGCCCTGGAAGGGTGCCGGAGTATCTCGTCTCACCATGCTGAATGTACTGGTGAGTGGTCGAGGGCGAACGAGAATCCAACTGGTTCTTTTCCTGGACGTTCCGTTTCGGAACGCCTAGGGTGTGGCCGGGTGGAGAGGGGCACTCCCATGGCCCGGTGGGCGGGGTGCGCGAGCGGTGGGACGCGTTGTGTGACGGGGCCGTCGACGCCACTCTGCTCGGACCGCCGCTGGGCCCCGGGCCCGCGCTGTGGGGTTCGGGCGCTCGTCCGGTACGTCGGTCGTCGCCTGTGGCGGCGCCCAGGCCACCGTGCGCGGACTGCTGGGCGTCACCACCGACAAGTTCGGCGCCGGCGACCCGACGAGCTGGTCGGCACCCGTTTCCCGATCGTGGCCCGATCGGACATGCTGGAGGGGCCGGACCTCGGGGCGCGTGCCCTGATCGGTGACGCCGGCGACTTCGCCGTACTGACCCCTCCGGAGGAGACCGAGGCGCTGCTCGCCGCGGTCGGCGCACCCCGCGGTCGTGGTCCGTCCGGACCGCTACGTCCTCGGGACGGCCCGGGACTCGGCGGCCCTCGAAGCCCTTCGCGCGACTCTCCCCAGGGGCCCGGCCGGCACCCTGCCGGGGCAGAGCGCCGACGCGGACCTTGCCCGAGCCTGACCACCCCCCAGCACACCCACACCGCCGGAGTGACTAGTGTCTTCCACACCCATCACCCATCTCCGGCACGTCGACATCGCCGTGCCGGACTACGACAAGCAGGTCGCCTTCTACGAGCAGAAGTGGGGCCTGACCGAGACCGGCCGGGACGGTGACGTCACCTACTTCGCCGCCGTCGGATCACCGGAGCAGTACGTCATCCGGGTCCGCCGCTCGCAGGACAAGCGCCTCGACCTCGTCGCCTTCGGCTCGCCCGACCGCGCCACCGTCGACGCCCTGGCCGAGAAGCTGGGCCGCGACGACGTGAAACTGGTCGCGGAGCCGGACACACTCCAGACACCGGGCGGCGGATACGGCTTCCGCTTCTTCGATCTGGAGGGCCGCACCATCGAGGTCTCCACCGAGGTCGACTCCCGCACCCACCGCAAGATCGAGGAACGCGAGGACATTCCGGTTCGCCTGTCCCACGTCGTCCTCAACTCACCCGAGCCCGAACGCATGCGCGCCTTCTACGAGAAGTACCTGGACTTCCGGCTCTCCGACACCCTCGTCCACCCCCGGATGGGCGGCCTGATGTGGTTCATGCGGTGCAGCCCGCAGCACCACAGCATGGCCATCGCCCGCTGCCCCCACGCCTCCCTGCACCACGCCTCCTTCGAGATGCGCGGCATCGACGAGTACCTGCGCGGCAGCGGCCGGCTCCTGCGCGACGACGTCCCCAAGATCTGGGGCCCCGGCCGCCACCTGGCCGGCGACAACTGCTTCACCTACTTCAAGGACCCCAACGGCAACACCATGGAGTACACCACCGAGTTCGCCGACCTGGACGAGGACACCTGGCACCCCTCCCTCTTCGACACCGGCAAAGTCGAGACCGCCGACCAGTGGGGAACGGCGAACGAGATGAACGAGTTCGTCACCCGGGAGATGTTCAACGACCCCGACACGGGCCTGTTCACCGCACCGCCGGTCTGATCTGTCCCGGGTTCATCCGTCGGTCGGCGAATCCGTCTCCGGCAGCGGCGCGAGCCCACGGATGCCCATGTCCACCAGTTGCTCCGCGAGGGAGTCGTCGAGCGGGGCGAGTCCGAAGAGCAGATTCAGGTAGACGGGGGAGTAGAGCAGCTGTGTGGCGGCAGCGGGCGCGAGGTCGGCGCGGAAGACCCCTTCGTCGATGCCGCGCTGCATGAGCTTCTCCACCGCCCGGTACCGCTCGTCCCAGAACCGGGAACGGAACGTCTGCAGCGTGGCGGGGTCGTACTGGCACTCGGCGATGATCTGGGAGATCAGTCGGCCCTGGGGGCCTGCGTACTGGGCGATCAGCGACTTGAGATGCGTGAGGAGTGCCTCCCGTACAGGCATCTTCTCCGGGATCCGGGTCTGCGCCAGGTGGTTGTCCATGAAGGCGTCGATCACCACCGCGGCCTTGCTGGGCCACCAGCGGTAGATCGTCGCCTTGCTGACCTTGGCGCGCTTGGCGATCGCCTCGATGGACAGCTGTTGCACCGTGACGGCCCGTCGGCCGTCCCGGATCAGCAGATCCATGGTCGCGTCCAGGACCGCTCTACGACTCGCTTCACTTCGCACCGCCACGCGCCCCAAAGTACCGCACGCGATCAGGGCCCGGAGCGGCGGCAGGAAGGGATCGACAGGTCAGGCCACCTTTGATGCGATACGGAACGTTTCGAATGGTCTGGGTCGGGGTCCCCTCCGCGATCAGCGGCCCCTACGACGACGTGATCCTCCCGGCCGCGGAGACGACCACGACTGGGAACTCGAACTCGGCGTGGTCATCGGCCGTGAGACCCGGAACGTCACGGTCGAGGAGGCACTCTCACCCTCCGGCCCGGCGACATGATCATCACCGGTTTCCCGGCAGGCAACGGCTCACACTACGGCCGCTTCCTCCAGCCCGGTGACGTCATGGACGACGAGATCACGGGCCTCGGCGCACAGCGCACGGTCTGCCGCGCGGCGACACTCCGCACCACCTGACCGACCTCCATCCGACATGACCGCACCCGCCCCGGAGGCTCAAGGCCGACCGGGGCGGGGCGCAGGGGGACAGGAGGAAGGATCAGCCGAGGCCGTCCGCTCCGACCTGTACGGCCGCCTCGTCGAGCACGGCGTCGGACACGGACTGGGGGCTCCCGTCGAGGTCGAGGACGGGGGTGGCCTCCTTGTACCAGGAGGGGATCACGGCGTTGCCCCAGAAGTCGCGGCGGCGGTCGTCGTGGACGTTCCAGCGGTATGTCTCGTGGTCGGGGTCGCCGGTGTAGTAGTCGGAGGTGTAGATCTCCACGCGGTGGCCGTCGGGGTCTCGGAGGTACAGGTAGAAGGCGTTGGAGACGCCGTGGCGGCCAGGGCCTCGTTCGATGTGGTGCTCTTTGTGCAGCGCGCCGAAGATGTCGGCCGCGCGCAGGACTTGGTGGGATTCGTGGGTGGCCACGCCGAGGTGGTGCAGGCGGGGTCCGGCGCCGCCGGTGAAGGCGACGTCGTGGACGGTCTGTTTGCGGTACATCCAGGCGGCGTAGAGCTCGTGCTCGCCGTCCTCGCTCTGTCCCTCGATGGTCTCCGAGCAGCCGAAGCCGAGGGACTGGTAGTGGGCGTAGGCGGCGGGGATGTCGGGGGTGCAGATGTTGAAGTGGTCGAGGCGGGCGATCTCGGCGCCGTGGCGGAGGTCGTAGCGCTGGATGAGGCGCTCGGCGCGGTCGATCTCGTGGAAGAACTCGACGGGGAAGCCGAGCGGGTCGATGACGCGGACGGCGTCGCCGACGCCGTGGGTGCCCTCGCCCTTCTTCAGCCGCTTGACCGGGCGGCCCAGCTGACGGAAGAACTTCTCCGCCTTGTCGATGTCGTCGGGGGTGCGGACCCGGTACGCGAGGTGGTCGAGGGCCGCGATCGGGCCCTTGCGCAGCACCAGCGAATGGTGCGTGAGCTCGTCGGTGCCCCGGAGGTAGAGGGCGTCTGTGTCCTCGTACTGGACGTGGAAGCCGAGCATGTCGACCCAGAACCAGCGGGCGGCACCGAGATCGGTGACGGCCAGCTGGGCGTAGGCGGAGCGGATGACGTCGGGGGCGTCGGGATGCGGACGCGTACTCATGAGGCGGCTCCGAAACGGGGGGTGTGGACATCGCCGAGCGCGACGTGCACGATCTTCGATTCCGTGTAGAAGTCGACGCTGTGGGCGCCGCCTTCGCGGCCGACGCCTGAGGCCTTGACCCCGCCGAAGGGCGTGCGCAGGTCACGGACGTTGTGGGAGTTGATCCAGAGCATTCCGGACTCGACGGCGTGGGCGATGCGGTGGCCGCGCTTGAGGTTCGAGGTCCAGATGTAGGCGGCCAGACCGAACTGGGTGGCGTTGGCCAGCTCGATCGCCTCGGTCTCGTCGTCGAACGGGGCGACGGCGACGACGGGTCCGAAGATCTCCTCCTGGAAGATACGGGCGTCACGCTCGACGTCGGCGAAGACGGTGGGCTGGAGGTAGTTGCCGTCGGTCAGGTGCGCCGGCCGTTCGCCGCCCGCGACCAGCCGGGCTTCCTTCTTGCCGATCTCGACGTAGTTCAGGACGCGTGCGTAGTGCTCGGGGTGGACCAGCGCGCCGACCTCGGTGGCCGGGTCGGAGGGGAGCCCGACGCGTACGTTCGCGGCACGCTCGGCCAGCCGGCGGGTGAACTCCTCGTACAGCGGACGCTCGACCAGGACACGTGAACCGGCGGTGCAGCGCTCGCCGTTGAGGGAGAACACCCCGAACACGACCGAGTCCAGGGCGGCTTCGAGGTCGGCGTCCGCGAAGACGACGACCGGGGACTTCCCGCCGAGCTCCATCGATGTGGTCTTCAGGTGCTGTGCGGAGGAGCGGATGATGTGCCGGCCGGTGTCGGTGGAGCCGGTGAAGGAGATCAGCGGTACGTCCGGGTGGTCGACGAGGGCCTGCCCGGCCTCCTCCCCGATGCCGTGCACGATGTTCACCACACCGGCCGGGGCCCCGGCCTCGGCGAAGATCTCCGGCCACAGCGACGCGGACAGCGGGGTCCACTCGGCGGGCTTGAGGATCAGCGTGCACCCGGAGGCCAGCGCGGGCGCCAGCTTCCAGCTCTCCAGCATGAACGGGGTGTTCCACGGGGTGATCAGCCCGGCGACCCCGACCGGCTGCCGCACGACGTACGAGAACTGCTCCTCGCCCTGCCGGAACGCCTCCTCACCGAGAGCCACGATGACGTCGGCGAAGTAGCGGAAGTTCTCCGCCGCCCGCCGGGCCTGGCCCCTCGCCTGGGTGATCGGCAGACCGGAGTCGTACGACTCGAAAGCGGCCAGCCGGTCGTGCCGGGCCTCGACGGCGTCAGCGATGCGGTAAAGAACGTTCGCGCGGGCCCGGTTGGACAGACCGGCCCACTCGGGGAACGCGGAGCGGGCGGCTGCCACGGCACGGTCGACATCCGCGGCCGCACCGCGGGCGGCCCGGGTGTACGTGGTGTTGGACGCGGGGTCGGAGACGTCGAACGTACGGGCGTCGACGGAGTCGACCAGTTCACCGCCGATCCAGTGCCGGATGATCGAGGGAAGGTTCTCGGGTGTCACTTGTCGGCTCCGATCGGTGCGGTGAGGTCGCCGCCCTCGGCGAGCAGCGCGCGGATCTTCGTCAGGCCCGCCTCGGTCGGCCCGGTCAGCGGCGGACGGACGTGGTCCGAGGCGATGCGGCCCTGTTGGGCGAGGACCCACTTGGCGGGGGCGGGATTGGTCTCGACGAACAGCAGGTCCACCAGCGGGTGCAGGCGGTAGTGCAGGTCACGGGCGGCGTCGAACTCGCCCGCCTCCCACAGCTCGTACATGCGGGCCACCGCGCCGGGCGCGAGGTTGGCGACCGCCGACACGAACCCCGCCCCACCCAGCGCCATCAGCGGCAGGCACAGCAGCTCGATACCGGACCACACCAGCAGCGAACGGCCACACGCGTGCAGCACCCGCGAGAAGTGCTCGAAGTCCTTCGTCGTCTCCTTCACACCGACGAAGTTCTCGAAGTCGGTGAACAGCCGCTTCACCGTCTCCGGCGCGATGTCCACAGCCGTGCGCGAGGGCACGTTGTAGGCGACGATCGGCAGGTCCGGGAACTCCCGGGCCACCGTCGCGTACCACTGGTACAGGGCCTCCTGGGTGGGGCGCGCGTAGTACGGCGTGATGACGAGGGCGGCGTCCGCGCCCAACTCCTGTGCGGCGGCCGTGATTTCGAGTGTCTCGTCCAGCTTGTGCGAGCCCGTGCCGGGCAGGAACGGCACGCGGTCGCCGATCTCCTCGACCGCCGTACGCAACCCGGCGATCCGCTCCGCCACACTCTGCGCGCTCGGCTCGCCCGTCGAACCGCCGAGCGAGATGCCGTGCGAACCGGAGTCCAGCTGGAAGCGGATCAGCGCCCGCAGACTGTCGTGGTCCACGGCGCCGTCCGCGGTGAACGGTGTGATGACCGGGGCGATGGACCCGCGGATGACCGCCGGGTCGCTGCGGAACTTCACTGTGACTCTCCCTTGCACCAGTTCTCATAGGCGTCCCGCCAGGCCGGGCCCAGGGGGTACAGGCCGTCGACGCTCTCGCCGGCGGCGACCTGCTCGGTGATGAAGCGCTCCTGCCGTTCCTGTTCGCGGCAGGCGGCGATCAACTCCTCGGCGAGGTCGGGCGGTACGACGACCACGCCGTCGGCGTCGCCGACGATCAGGTCCCCGGGCTGGACCAGGGCGCCGCCGCAGGCGATGGGCACTCCGGTGTCCCAGGGGACGTGCCGACGGCCGAGGACGGACGGGTGGGCGCCCGCCGCGTAGACGGGCAGGCCCAGACCGGCGACGACGGCGCTGTCGCGGACCGCGCCGTCGGTGACGACTCCGGCCGCGCCTCGGCGGTGCGCGCGGAGCGCGAGGATGTCGCCGAGGGTGCCCGCGGTCGCGTCGCGGCGGGCGTCCATGACCAGGACATGACCGGGGCGTACTTCCTCGATCGCCCGCTTCTGCGCGTTCATCCCCGTGCCGTAGCGCTTGAAGAGGTCCTCGCGCAGCGGCAGATAGCGCAGTGTGTGGGCAACGCCCACCATCGCCGCGCCGTCCGGTCCCACCGGCCGCACGCCATCGATCGACATGTGCGGCAGACCTCGCGAGCGCAGCTGCGCGCTCAGCGTGGCCACCGCCACCGAGCGCAGCCCGGCCGCCAGTTCCGGTGCGAGCAGCGGCTCCGGCTCGTAGGAGAGCCCGTAGGCGGCCTCCCGTTCCGCCGGGTCGGTCCTGGGCATGGCCCCGTAGGCGGCGAGCGGGTCACCTTCCGCGACGGGGTTGCGCAGCCGCCCGGTGGACAACTCGCCCGCGGTGACCTCCACCTCGACCAGGTCACCGGGCCGGACGACCGAGGCACCAGCCGGCGTACCGGTGAGGATCACGTCGCCCGGCTCCAGCGTGACCAGCCGCGACAGATCGGCGACCAGCTGCCCGAAGGGGAACAGGAGGGTGTCGGTGGTGTCGTCCTGCACCAGGTCGCCGTTCACCCAGGTCCGCAACCGCAGTGCGGCCGGGTCCAGTTCACGGGCGTCCAGCAGGCGCGGGCCGATGGGGGTGAAACCGTCGGCGCCCTTGGAACGGAGGTTGGAGCCACGGTCCGCGTACCGCAGGTCGTACACACCCGCGTCGTTGGCGGCCGTCACCCAGCGGACGTACGACCAGCCGTCCTCCGGCGTCACTCGCTGCGCGCGCGAGCCGATGACGAGGGCGATCTCCCCCTCGAATCCGAGGAGTTCGCACCCGGCGGGACGGACGATCGCCTCCTTCGTGCCCGCCAGGGACGACGGCGGCTTCAGGAAGTACGACGGCTGGGAGGGGACCCGGCCCCGTTCCTTCGCCCGGCTGGGGTAGTTGAGGTGAACCGCGATGATCTTCGTCGGTGGGTTCCCGAGCGGGTGCGTCATCAGGAACGCTCCAGGAAGGCCTGCACCTTGGCCTTGTAGGGCTCACGGTCGTACGACTTCACGTAAGCGCCCGCCATGCGGACCGGGTCGCCGAAGAAGTAGTACTCGTACAGGGCCTGGCGGCTGGAGAACGCGGAGATGCAGGTGTCCCAGACCAGACGGAACAGCTTCACGCGCTCTGCGCCGGTCAGGGTGGCCGACTGGAGGTAGGCCTCGATGTCCTCGGCGGCCGGGCCGTTGATGTCGAGTTCGGTCGGGGTGGCCATCAGGCCGGAGGCGCCGAGCTTGCGCAGGATCTGCGGGAAGCGCTGGTAGAGCTTGGGGTAGAGGTTGCGGGCGGCGTTGAGCGGGGCGAAGGCGGGGGTGAGGACGCCGTACTCGTTTACCTCGGCGTCGGCCTCGGCGGCGCGCAGGAAGGCGCGGAGCATCTCCAGGGTGGCGATGATCTCGGCGACGTCCTCCTGGACGTGCTGGAACTGCTCGATGCCGATGGCCTCGGTCAGCAGTGTCACCAGGCCGAGGATGTACTCGGTCTTGGCGGTGGTGCGGGTGACGACCTGATGGGTCATGTGCACCACGGAAGCGGTCTGCGAGTAGAAGCCGTTGCACAGCTCGGCGTCGCCGAGGGCGAAGCAGCGCTCGAAGGGCACATGCACGTTGTCGAAGACGACCACGCAGTCGGATTCCTCGAAGCGGGAGCCGAGGGGGTGGTCGTGGCGCGAGCGGTCGTAGTCGAGGGGCTCGCGGGCGATGTAGCGCAGTCCGGGGGTGTCGTTGGGGATGGCGAAGGCGTAGGAGTACGGCTTGTCCTCGGGGGTGCCGCGCAGCACCGTCGAGGGGAAGACGAGCATCTCGTCGGCGAACGGGGCGATGGTGGCGAGCATGCGCGCGCCGTGGATCACGACGCCGTTGTCATCCTCCTTCACGATGCGGGCCGCGAGCTTGCCGCCGGCCTGCTGGGTGCCGGCCACGGACCGGTTGACCTGCGGCGGGATCAGCGTGTGCGTGCACAGCAGGTCCTCTTCGCGGACCTTCTCGTAGTAGCGGCGGATGTTCTCGCCGAAGGCCGGGTTCGCCTGGGCGAACCAGTCGGCGGCCGAGGCGAGCGCCATGAGCGAGCTGTTCATGTAGTCGCCGGTGCGGCCGAGCATGCCGTTGCTGTGGTCGGCCCACACCTTGACCGCCTTGCGGCGCTTGACCAGGTCCTCCGGGGTCTTGGGGGTGAGGAAGGAGGTACCGACCGGCTCACCGGAGGTGGGGGAGGTGTAGGTGAGGACGTCCTTGTGCTCGTCGCTGTGCTGCAGGTCGTACAGCTCGGCGTACGTCCGCACCACGTTGCGGAAGGCGGGGTGGTCCTGGACCCCGCCGGTCAGGGTCTCGCCCTGGATGTGGACGGTGGGGCGGGAGGCGGCGAGGCGCTCCAGGTATTCCTTGCCGGTGCGTGCGGCCATGTTCGTGCTCCTGATACGTGGTGCGGGTCAGCGGTAAGGGCAGTGGGCTGGTCAGACGAGGTGTTCGATGCCGTCGGTGGCCTCGGCCGCGGTACCGAAGCGGCTCCAGGCGTAGGTGAGGGCGTCGCCGTCGCGGTGACCGAGGGCGGTGACGCGGCCGACGACGAGGGTGTGGTCGCCGCCGTCGTACGAGCGCCAGGGGTCGCACTCGATCCAGGCGAGGGGATGCGCGAGGCGGGGGATGCGTGCGCCCTCCGCCCAGCGGGGCTCGGCCGCGCCCTGGACCCCGGCGAACTGCCGGGCCAGCGGCTCCTGTTCGGCGCCGAGGATGTTGACGCAGAAGGGGCTGTCGACCAGCTGGTCGTGGCAGCGGGCGCGTCGGGCGACGCTGACGAGTACCAGCGCGGGATCGGCGGACACGGAGGTGAAGGAGTTCATGGTGGCCCCGCGGGGGCCGTCGTCTCCTTCGTACGTCACGACGGTGACGCCGGTCGCGAACCGAGACATGCAGGCGCGCAGCGCGCCGGGACTCGGCGGAGCGAGAGCTTCGGGCATGGGGACTCCCTGGGAGCCGGCCGGGCCGCGAGCTGGGCGCCACGGGCCGGGACAGAAGGGTGTATATGCTGATCAAGGCTTGTAATCAAAGCTTTGATTAATTGGACGGTACCGTGGGTGCGGAGTTCGGGGAACCCCCTCGGGCGAGGAATCTGCTACTCGAAGGTAACTTGGTGGGTGGCTGCGGCGCCGGTCGTGCGGAGGCCGGTCGCCGGTCCGGCCGTCCGGCCTACACTCCCGATGTGAACCAGGAACAGCCGGACGCCGACCACTTGCACTTCTGGTCGTTCATCGACCACGCCGTCGAGCGGGTCGGCCGGGAACTGCCCGGCATCGACCCGCTCGCGATGCGGCTGGTGCTCACCCTGCACCGGGCGGCCAACATGCTGGTGTACGACCTGGAATCGACCGTGCACCGGCCGCGGGGCTGGTCGTGGCCGGGCTTCCGGGTCCTGTTCGCGATCTGGCTGTCGGGCCCGGTCGAGGCGAAGAAGGTCGCGGAGCTGTCCGGAATGAGCCGGGCGGCCGTGTCGGCGCTGGTGAGCACCCTGGAGCGGGACGGCCTGGTCAGCAAGGAGCGTGCCGCGTACGACGGGCGCGCTGTCCAGCTGACCGTGACCGGGGCCGGTCTGGAGGCGATCACCACCGCCTTCCGGGACCACAACGCGCGGGAACGGGAGTGGGCGAGCTCCCTCAGCACGGAGGAGCAGCGCACCCTCATCGAACTGCTGGGCAAACTGACCGCCCACTCCACTCACTTCGACGCCCGCCACCGGGCCTGAACCCGGGCTGCCCGGAGTTCGGTACGCGCTCGCGCCCGCCGGCCGAGCCATCGGTGGGAGCCGGTCTCGGCGGTGTCCCGGCACGGTCCTAGCGGCGCGTGCTGCCCCCGTCCGTGACGATGATCTGCCCCGTGATGAACGCCGCGTCGTCGGAGGCGAGGAACGCCACCACGCCCGAGACGTCCGTCGGCATCTGCACACGCTTGACGTTCTGGAGCCGCACGGCCTCGTCGAAGAACGCCTCGTTCGTGTTGGCCAGGGCCGCGGGTGTCCGGCCCAGCCCGCCGCGACGCCGTTGACGGTGATGTCGTGGACGCCGAGGTTGGAGGCGAGTACCGAGGTGAGTCCGTTCAGCGCACCCTTGGCCGAGACATAGGAGACGAACGGGGGAGGAGCGGTCCAGTAGCTGGAGGAGGTGATGTTGATGATCCGTCCGGACCCCGACTCCTTGAGATCCGGCAGGAACGCCTTGGTGGTGAGGAAGGCGCCGTCCACGTTGACGGCGAAGGTGCGACGCCACTCGTCGTAGGTCACCCGCTCGATGTCGGACAACAGGACGACGGCCGTGTTGTTCACCTGGACGTCGACAGCGCCGAGTTCGCCTCTTACCCGCGTGGAACGCCTGGACCGCGTCCTCGTCCGAGATGTCGACCTTGTCGCTGAAGAACCGTCGGCCGGACTCCGCGACGAGTTCCCCTGTCTCGTCGGCCGGATCGATGTCCGCGACCGCGATGTCCGCTCCCTCCGCGGCGAGCCTACGCGCGATCTCCTGCCCGATACCCGCGCTGCCTCCGGTCATGACGGCGGTCCTGCCGGTCAGTCTTCCCGCCATGGCTCGTCTCCTTGGTTCAGAGTGCGAAAGGAACCGGGCCGGTGCGGAGCCTCATGAGGCCACCGGAACCCGGCGAGGGCGTCCTGCACGGATGGTGCGCCTTGAGGCCGTCGGCGAGGGGTGCCCTGTTCGTCCAATGAACATGCCCATTGAGGGTGACAGGGGGGGTCACTTCCTACGTTGTCGCTGCCCGGCGTAGGCCGGGGGTACTGGATCACGTTTGGTCGCAAGAGCCACGCGGAGGACGTCCGTGAAGGCTCCGGCAGCTACAGCGGCTGCCTGACCACCAGGCTCGGCGCGCGGCGGAATCGGAACCTGGCCGCCGTTGTCCCAGGTGTCCGGCACCCACGATCCGTCCGGCCGCGTACGACGGCGGGGGCCATGGGGAGGGGCTCGGGCGGCCCGCACCGCTGCCGCACGACAGGAAGGGCCCCAGGGCCGGCGATGCTGGGTGCACGGCACCCAGGAAGCCCCCACCTGGGGTGACCTCAGCCTGGTTACGGCTGGCCGCCGAGGCGATCGTAGAGCCATGACCAGCAACGACACGCCCCGCAACCCGCACTCGTACGTCGGCATGCGGGTGACCGCAGACGGCTTCATCCGCCAGGAACTCCTGCCCGACGGCCGCTACGACGAAGCCCGCGGCACCCTCCAGAGCGCCTACACCGGCCACTACACCGTCACCGGCACCCACATCGACTACGCCGACGACACCGGCTTCACCGCCACCGGCGACGTCCGCGACGGCGTCCTCTTCCACGAGCACCTGGTGCTCTACCGCGAGGGCGCCGCCGAGCACACCCGGTAGGAACCCGCCGTCGTGGACCAGGGACAAGGTCAACCCTGTCCGTAACTTGACCTCGTGCAGTGAGCCCTCGCCGATGGGCGGTTCGTGCCCGAACCGCGCCGGCGCGACCTCGGCGGGAAACTCCGCAGGTCCAGCCTGATCCTGCCGTGCCCGCCGCGCGCGTGAGACCCCGGTACACCGGCCGCCCTGGCCCTGCGCCGGGCCCGGGAGGAGCATGGAGATGAGCGACCGAGGGAGGCCCGCCATGAAGACCGGAGCCCCTGAATATGAGCGCTGGCTGTACTCGCAGACGCCTTCTCAGGCCGAGGGCGAGCGCGACGAACCGGCGGAGCGCACGACCGTGGAGCAGCACCCGGACGTCCCCAGGACCGAGCCCTCCCAGGCCGAGGGCGAACGGGTGGACGACATCCGAACCACCTGAGCGCCGGTAGACGATCGATGAACGGCGCGAGGAGCCGTGTGCCCGATGGTCCGCTCAGGGATCACCCGGAGCGCGGTGTCCGGGTTGCGGAAGGAGCAGGGGCGGACGTGAGGGTGATCAGCGCGCCGCGCCGATCGGCTGGGGCCGGGCGTCCCGGTCGTCGTGCCGACGGCGGTGGCCGACCAGGTATGCGGTGAGGGCGAGGAGTGCGGCCAGGGCGATGAGGGCGCAGACGGCGCCCCAGGCCAGCTGGACGTAGGCGCGGGTGCCGAGCCACGACCCGGCGCTGCCGCCGAGGAACGCGCAGGTCATGTAGCCGGTGTTGAGACGGCTGCGGGCTTCGGGCCGTAGGGCGAAGATACGGGCCTGGTTGGCGACCTGGCCGCACTGCACCGCCACGTCCAGCAGGAGTAGTCCGGCGGCCAGGGCCACGAGCCCGGCGACCCCGCCCATGGAGCCCGCGGTGAGCACCGCCGCCGCGGCGAGGGCGGCCAGGATGCACCACAGGTTCACCCGGTCGGCGCCGAACCGGTCCACCCAGCGCCCGGCCGCGGGCGCGCAGAACATGCTGCCCGCGCCGATCAGGGCCAGCAGTCCCACGGCCTGCGTATCCATGCCGTACGTGGGGCCGGTCACCAGCAGGGCCAGCGCGGTCCAGGCCGCGCTGAACCCACCGAAGAGCGTGACCTGGAAATACACGGAGCGCCGCAACTGCCGCTCGCCGCGCACCATCCGCAGGGTGTCGGTGAGCAGGGTCGGATAGCGGTCGTGCACGGCCGGGGCGTTGCCGGGCAGGGCGAGGCCGAGGACGACGGCGAGCAGCCCGGTCAGCACGGCGGCGACGAGGTACGGAGCACGCCAGCCCAGGTGTTCGCCCAGCACGCCGCCGAAGGTGCGGGCCAGGAGGATGCCGCCGATGAGGCCGGCCTGCAGGGTGCCGATCACGCTGCCGCGTCGATCGGGCTCGACCAGACCGGCGGCCATGGGCAACAGGAGTTGCGGGACCACGGTCGCCACACCCACCACGGCACCGGCCGCGAGCAGCAGGCCGGTGGCCGGGGCGAGACCGGCGACGAGGAGGGCGAGGCCGGTCGTCGCGAGCAGCCCGGTGATCAGCGGACGGCGGGGGAGGCGGTCGCCGAGCGGCACCAGCAGGAAGATGCCGACGGCGTAACCGAGCTGGGTCACCGTCGCGACGATCGCGGCAGTGGCCGGGGCTACACCCAGGCCGTCGGCGATGAGAGGGGTGAGGGCCTGCGGGAAGTAGACGTTCGCGACGCCGACACCACAGGCCAGCGCCATCAGTAGAGGCAGCTTGCGGGACATCTGTTCCTCCGTCCGAACGAACTGGATGGTTCGATTTCGAGGCTGGCATGTGGGCCTTGGATTCGTCAAACGAACCAGTTCGTTACCATCGGACGCATGGCATACGACTCCACGGCGACCAAGGAACGCATCCTCGCGGCGGCGACCGCGGAGTTCGCCGCGCACGGCGTCGCGGGTGCCCGGGTGGACCGTATCGCCGCCGAGGCCAAGGCCAACAAGCGTGCGATCTACGACTACTTCGGCGACAAGAACAAGCTCTTCGCCGTGGTTCTCGAGCGCGCCCTGGCCGGCCTGGCCGAGGCTGTCCCGCCCAGCGACGATCTGCCCGGCTATGCCGAGCGCCTCTTCGACTACCACCGCGCCCACCCGGAGGCCCTGCGCCTGGTGATGTGGGAGGCCCTGGAGATCGGCGACCGGCCCGTCCCCGCGGAAGAGGCCCGCACCCGCCATTACCAGGACAAGATCGATGCCGCCGAGTCCGCCGGTCCGGGCGGTGACGCTCGCACGCGTGTGTTCTTCACCCTGGCCCTGGCGAGCTGGAGCATCGGCATGCCCCAGTTGCGACGCATGGTCCTCGGCCCCGACCACAGCCTCGACGACCTCCGTGCGGACATCGTTCGGGCCGTCCAGGCCCTGCCGACAGATGTGGGGCCTCCCGGTCCGGCGTAGCGGGCGGGCGGTACGACCGGTTCGTCTCGTCGGATGCCAGGTTGCGCCCGTCCGCGTCGGCGTCCGCCCGGGGCCGTCCGGCTGACAGGCGGCCCCAGGCGGGCGGGTGGTCTGCTGAGGCGCTCCAGCACCATGGCCATGCCCTGCCCGCCTCCGACGCACATGGTCTCCACGCCCCACTGCGCGTCGCGCGTGCGCAACCCGTTGACCAAGGTGGTCATGATGCGCGCGCCGGTCGCACCGAACGGATGGCCCAGCGCGATGGCCCCACCGTGCACGTTGAGCCTGTCCATCGGGATGCCCAGTTCGCGCTGAGAGGCGATGACCTGAACGGCGAACGCCTCGTTCATCTCGAACAGGTCGATGGCCCCGACGGACAGGCCGGCGTGCGCGAGGGCGCGTCGGGTGGCCTCGACCGGCCCCAGGCCCATGATCTCGGGGGACAGGCCGGACACGCCGGTGGCCACGATCCTGGCCGGGGGAGTGACGCCGAGCTCTCGCGCCCTGACATCGCTCATGATGACCACGGCGGCGGCTCCGTCGTTCAGCGGGCAGGAGTTTCCGGCGGTGACCGTGCCGCCGGGCCGGAAGGCCGGCGGCAGACCTGTGAGTGCCTCGTACGTCGTGCCGGGGCGCGGGCTGTCGTCGGTGGCGATCACCGTGCCGTCGGGCAGCCGGACAGGGGTGATCTCTCGGGCGTGGAACCCGGACTCGGCGGCCTTGGCGTACAGCTGCCGGCTGCGCAGGGCGTAGTGATCCTGCTCCTGGCGGCTGATCTCGCGGAGGCCCGCCACGTTCTCCGCGGTCTGCGTTCTCCGCGGTCTGCCCCATGCCCAGGTAGACGTCGGGCGGCTGGCCGTCGGAGCGGGGATCGGTCCACGGGCGGTTGACTCGCGCCTGCTCGAACCCCGGGTTCGCCACATTTTCGGCATCCGCTCCGGTGGGTCCGAAGCGCCGGTCCCCAGCTGCACGGCCACCCGCCGGGCGATGTTGGCACCGTGCTCGCCGCTCGGCTCGGCGCAGCCGAGATGAAGGTCGTCGATCCGGGCCGGGTCCAGTTCGGGCAGCTGGTCGAGGGCCGCGCGGACCGCTGTCACCGCGAGATCGTCGGGGCGGACATCCTTGACGGCCCTCCACCGAAGGAAAGGTTAAACGGACCGTTTCGTATGAGGTGCGGAGTAGTCCATCGGGTGCGGAGGTTGCGACGCGCGTACTTGGGGGTGGGAGTGCGCGTCGGAAACATCATTCCGCAAGGTCAGGGGTGGTTGTATCGGCTGCCGTGCCATCGTGTCGCAGGGTGCTGCGGCCAAGAGAAAATACTGGCTACGGTCCTAGACGTTCCGTTTCGATTGACCTAGTGTGTGGGCACCTCGTGCAGAGAGGAGCACTCCAATGACGGTGTGCTTTCGACAGGCGGTGTTCATTCCGCCGCCCGTATGTGTCGTTGCCGACGAGCTGGGTTTCTTCGCTCACGCCGGCCTTGAGGTCGAGACCGTGCTGATCGAGTCGTCGACGGACCAGCGTGACCGACTGCTGACCGACGACGTCGATGTGGGCGTCACGGCCATCGACAACCTGGTCGTCTGGAATTCCGGCGGAGGCGACCTCCGGGTCGTCGCCGAGATCGAGTCGACGACACCACTCCGGCTGGTCGCACAGCCCTCGGTGAGGGGGCTGGACGACCTGCGGGGCGCCGTGCTCGGCGTGGACGCGCCCGACAACGGCTTCGCCGTCGTGCTGCGCCATCTCCTGCGTCACCATGGCCTCCCGCCGGGCGCGTACGAGTTCGAGCCGGTGGGCGGAGTGCGCGAGCGCTTCGAGGCCCTGCGCTCACGGTCGATCGACGCGACGTGGCTGGGGCCGCCGCTGGACGAACTGGCGCGACAGCAGGGGTTCGTCCCGCTGCTCGCGGTCGAGGACGAGGTGCCGGACTTCCCCGGGCAGGCAGTGGTGGCCGGTCCCACGACGCGGCAGGCGGGACGGGAGAACCTCTCGCTCTACCTCACGGCCCTCGACCGTGCGCGGAAGTGGCTGCACGCCACGGAGGACGAACAGATCGTGGACGTGCTGACGCGGGGCGGGTACGGACCGGCCTCGGCGCGGGCCGCGCTGCGCACGCGCCCCGCCTCGCTGGCTCCTGCTCGTGCCGGTCTGGAGTGCGTCCTGACGATGCGCGACAGCCTCGGCATGATGCCCGACCAGGTGCCTGGTGCCGACGACCTGTACGACGGCGGCCCGCTCGGTCTGGAGCTGCGTCCGTGACGCCCGACCTGGTCACGTCCGACGGTCATCGCGACGACGCGGGGCGCGTCACGGACGGTCAGGTGGCGAGGAGCGTGCGCCACATGCTCAGCGAGGACCGTACCCGCGAACTCCTCGGAATACAGGTCGATTCGGCGGCCGACGGGCGAGCATGCGCACGGATGCGGGTCCGGCCTGACATGGTCAACGGTCACGCGATCGTGCACGGAGGGCTCGTGTTCGCGCTGGCCGACACCACCTTCGCCTGTGCCGTCAACAGCTTCGGTCCGCCGGTCGTCACGGCGAGCGCGGACATCGCCTTCCGGCGCCCCGGCCACCTCGGTGACGACCTGATCGCCGAAGCGGTGACCCGCTCCTGGCAGGGCCGCTCGGTGATCTGTGAGGTCACGGTGCGGCGGGGTGACGACGTCATCGCAGAGTTCAGCGGGCGGGGGGTGCGGATCGTGGCGGCGGACGAGAAGCCGTCGGCGGGGAGCGATCCGGTCCCGGGCGGCTTGTCCGGACGAGCCGGCCACGAGGAGCGCCGCGTCCGTCCGGCGGGCGCGGACACCGACGCGGTGGACGGACCGGCCGTGCCAGGGCACCACCCGGGCCGATAGCCCTGTCATCAGCCGAGAACGCCGAGCGCACAGGTCGTCCGGCGGACGCGCGGGGTGCAGAAATCAAACGGTACGTCCAAGTACCAGAGCCGCTAATGGAGTTCAGGTGTCACAGGACTGTGAAGTCATCGTTGTCGGTGGTGGACCCGTCGGGGTGATGGCCCTCGCGTTGCTGGGCCATGCCGGTGTGCGGGCCGCGGGGATCGAGCGCGAGCCCGAGATGTGGCGACAGGCGCGGGCCGTGCACTTCGACGGTGAGACCGTGCGTTCTTTCCAGGCCATGGGCCTGGGGGAGGAACTCTCCGCCCGGGTCAAGCCGATGTGCGACTACCGCATGGAGAACGAGGCCGGCGAGACTCTGGTGTCCCATGCCACGGGGCAGATGGGGCCGCAAGGCTGGCACTCGGAGGTCCTGTTCCATCAGCCCGAGGTCGACGGGCTGCTGCGCGCCGAAGTGGAGCGGCTCGCCGATGTGGAACTCCGGCTCGGCACCACGCTGCTGGACATCCGGCAAGGCGACGACTCGGTCCGCTGCACCGTCCGCACCCCGGAAGGGACGACACGGACACTCACCGCGCGATGGGTCATCGCCTGTGACGGCGGCACCTCGACCGTCAGACGCACGCTCGGGGTGTCCGGCGAGAACCTCGGCACCGACGATCCGTGGCTCGTCGTCGACGGACACCTGCGAGGGACGGCGGGAATCGAGGGTGACATGGTCTTCCTCGGCCGGCACACCCGTCCCGCGCTCTGGATCAGGCTCCCCGGCGACCGGGTGCGCATGGAGTTCAAAGTCCTCCCCGGAGACGACCCGGAGGAGATCGTCACACCGGCGGGCATCGCCCGGCTGAGCCGAGGTGTTCTCACGCCGCAGAACTTCGAACCCGACCGCAGCGTCATCTACACCTTCCGCGCGCGGCTGGCCACGTCATGGCGGGTCGGCAACGTGTTCCTCGCGGGTGACGCCGCTCACCTGGCCCCTCCGCTGTTCGGCCAGGGACTGTGCGCCGGCCTGCGGGACGTGGCCAACCTGGTGTGGAAGCTCCGCCTCGTCTCACGTGGCAGAGCCCCCGAGTCCCTGCTCGACACCTACGAGTCCGAACGCAAGGACCACGCCAGGTACTGGGTCCAGCAGGCGGCGACGATGGCCGGACTCGTCCAGACCACCGACCCCGTGATGGCCGCCCGGCGGGACGCGCACATCCGCGCCAATCCGGCCGACAGCTACCCGCCGGCACCGGCCCTGGGCCCTGGTGTGCACACCGGCCCCGCCGATCCGCAGGGCGGGCGCCTCTCGATGCAGCCGATGCTGCCCGACGGGACACGTCTCGACGACCTCGTGGGACGCCGGTTCCTGCTCGCGGCCACGCCCGAACTGCAAGCCGGGCTGCCCGACGCCGTACGCGAGGCGCTGGAGGAGGAGCCCGAGGTCGCCGTACTGACCTCCCCCCAGCACGTCGGCCGACTGCTCACGTCGGTCGAGGCTCCCGCCGTCCTGGTCCGTCCCGACCGCTACGTGCTCGGAACGGCACACACCCCCGAACAACTCGAAGTGCTGCTCCGGCTCCTGCCCCTCGCGGGCGCCCCGGAACCCCCGCGCGAGATGAGCCCGCCACAGCAAGAGACAACCGCGCAGCACTGACCGGCCCGCGCGCAGACACTGTTTCCCGCACAGGAGTTCACATGCCCGACCAGCCCATCACTCACCTCCGTCACGTCGACATCGCGGTTCAGGACTACGACAAGCAGGTCGCCTTCTACGAGCAGCAGTGGGGGCTGACCAAGGTCGGTTCCGACGGCGACGTCACCTACTTCGCCGCCGAGGGCTCGCCCGAGCAGTACGTCGTCCGGGTCCGCCGCTCCCAGGACAAGCGCCTCGACCTGGTCTCCTTCGGTGCCGCAGACCGTGCCGCGGTGGACGGCCTCGCCACCCGCCTCGCCACCGACGGCGTGCAGCTGGTGAGCGAGCCGGACACGCTCCAGACGCCCGGTGGCGGCTACGGCTTCCGGTTCTTCGACGTGGAGGGGCGGACCATCGAGATCTCCACCGAGGTGGTCGCCCGCACTCACCGCAGGATCGAGGAGCGCGAGGACATCCCGGTACGGCTGTCCCACGTCGTGCTCAACTCCCCGGAGCCCGAGCGCATGATGGCCTTCTACGAGAAGTACCTGGACTTCCGGCTCTCGGACACGAACGTGCACCCGCAGCTTGGCGGGATCATGTGGTTCCTGCGCTGCAACCCTCAGCACCACAGCATGGCGATCGCCCGCTGTCCCCATGTCTCGCTGCACCACGCGTCCTTCGAGATGCGCGGTCTGGAGGAGTACATGCGCGGCAGTGGCCGCCTGATGCGCGACGGGATCCACAAGGTCTGGGGGCCCGGCCGGCATCGCGCCGGGGACAACACCTTCACGTACTTCCACGACCCCAACGGCAACACCATGGAGTACACCACGGAGCTGGAGACCCTGGACGAGGACACCTGGCACCCGCACCTGTACAGCACCGAGGACCCGGAGACCTCGGACGTGTGGGGGACCTCCAACCCGATGAACGACTTCGTGTCCAGGGAGATGTTCAACGACCCGGACCGGGGGCTGTTCATCGCACCGCCGGTGTGACCCCCCCGGGCCCGAGATGCGCTCGGGACGCCGCCGACAAGGCAATCCCTTCACCATGCGATACGAAGCGTTCTGAATAGATAGAGAGGCTGTACCCATGAAGCTGGGCCGGATCTCAACACCTTCCCCCGACGGCGAGCAGATCAGGCTCGTCGCCGTGCGCCCCGACGAGGGCAGGGTCATCGACCTGGCCAGGGCCTATGCCCTGGCCAGGCAGACACAGCACGCGACGCCGGACGCGGCCCGCCGACTGGCCGCCGCCCACTTCCCGTCGAGCATGGCCGCCGCCATCGCCGCGGGGCCGGCGTTCCTCGACGCCGCCCACTGGGCCGTGGACCGGGCCGCCGACGACGCCTCGCTGCCGATCGAGGGGCTGTCCTGGGTGGCGGCCGTCGACCCGCCGGTCATCCGTGACGGACTGACCTTCCCGGCGCACATGAAGGGGTTCTCCGAGAAGGTGGGCGGCGGACTGCCCAACCCCCAACTGTTCAAGACGCCCGGCTACTTCAAGGGATCCACCGGAGTGGTCTACGGCCACGACGAGGAGATCCCCTACCCTGCCTACTCCGAATTCGTCGACTACGAACTGGAGATGGGCCTCATCGTCGGTGCCGCGGGCCGCAACCTGACCCCCGACGGCGCCCGCGCCCACCTGTTCGGCGTCACGATCTTCAACGACTTCAGCGCCCGTGACATCCAGGGGCCCGAGATGGGCATGGGCATGGGTCCGCAGAAGTGCAAGGACTACGCGTACGGCATCGGTCCGTGGATCACGACCGTCGACGAGCTGCCGTCCGTCGACGGCCTCAAGGGTGTGGTCCGCGTCAACGGCGAAGTCTGGAGCGAGACCAGTGCCGAGGGAATGATCTACACGCCGGAGGAACTGCTCGCCTACGTCTCCATCGGCGACCGGCTTCAGCCCGGAGACCTCATCGGCTCCGGCACCCTGCCCAACGGCTCCGGCCTGGAGCTGGACCGGAGGCTGTCGCCCGGAGACGTCATCGAACTCGAACTGGAAGGCGTCGGCATCCTGCGCAACCGCATGAGTGCCGAGCCGGACAAGGCCCCCTGGTGGCCCGAGCCCCGCCCGTATCCCTTTGGTACGCCGGCGAACTGACGACGGGACCGAGAAAGATGAGCAACCCGCACGCCATCAAGCCGGTACGGCGCATCGTCACGGGTCACACCGCCGACGGCCGCTCCACCGTCATCAGCGACGGCCCGGCCCCGAACGTCTTCGCGTCCGACACCGTCGAAGGGTTCGGCGCGATCGTCCCCTGGCAGACCGAACCGGGCGATGTCAGCAACGACGGCAACCAGGACGCGGCCTCCGCCGACGTCGAGGTGCCGATGTACCCCAAGCTCGGAGGAACGGTCTTCCGGATCGCGAGCTTCCCGCCCGACAGCGCCTACACCGACGCCGCCGCCGACTCCCTCTTCGACGACATCGACGGCGAACACGCCCGCGACGCCGCGCCCCCCGCCGCCGGCGACCGCCACTTCTGGTTCCACCGCACCGACAGCCTGGACTACGCCCTCGTCCTCGAAGGCGAGATATGGCTGCTGACGGACGAGGGAGAGACCCTCGCCAGGGCCGGTGATGTGATCATCCAGCGAGGCACGAGCCATTCCTGGTCCAACCGCGGTGACACGACCTGTCGCGTGGCCTTCGTCCTCATCGGTTCCCTGCCCGTCGACACCGCTGTCTCATGAGCACCGCGCACGACATCCTGTGGACGCCGAGCCCTGCCCGGCAGGAGGGCAGCGAACTGGTTCGTTACCGCCGTGGGCTCAAGGACTACGACGGCGGCGACGACTACCTGGATCTCTGGCGCTGGTCGACACAGGACCCGGGCCGGTTCTGGGAGTCCGTCGCCGAATTCGAGGACGTACGACTCGGTGGTATCCCGACCGGCCCGGTGGCTCCCCGGGAGATGCCCGGAGGCACGTGGTTTCCCGGCCGTACCGTGAACTATGCCGAGCATGTGCTGCGCCGCTGCCCGGGCGAGGCGCTCGTCGTCGTGGACGACGACGGCACGTCGCACAAGCTCTCGCGGGCCGAACTGCGCGACCAGGTCGCCGCCCTCTCCGCCGCGCTGCGCCGGATGGGCGTGGCCCACGGCGACCGGGTGGCCGCCGTCCTGCCCAACCGCGCGGAGGCGGTCGCGGGCCTCCTCGCCTGTGCCGCGGTGGGGGCCGTGTGGTCGGTGTGCTCCCCGGAGTTCGGCGCGGACGGGGTGCTGTCGCGGTTCGCCCAGCTGGAGCCCAAGGTTCTGCTGCTCACGGACGGCTACCACTACGGCGGGCGGACGCACGAGCGCACGGACGAGATGCGTACCGTGATCGACCGGCTGCCGTCGGTGGAGCACGTGCTCTGGGTCGACCACCTCCACCCTGGGAGCCTGCCCACGACGCACCGGCCCGTGTCGCTCTGGGGCACGGTCACCGCCGGAGGAGGCGAGCCGGAGTTCGACGAGCTGCCCTTCGACCACCCGCTGTGGGTGCTGTTCTCCTCCGGCACCACCGGGGCACCCAAGGGCATCGTGCACGGCCATGGAGGTGTCCTCCTGGAACACCTCAAGGTCCTGCGGCTGCACTCGGACCTACGGGCCGGCGACCGCTTCCTCAACGTCGCCAGCACCAGCTGGGTGGTGTGGAACATGCTGGTCTCCGGGCTCGCGGTCGGCGCCACGATCGTGCTGCTGGACGGGAACCCGGTCCGCCCCGACCTGGGGCGTGTCTTCCGTGTCGCCGACGAACACGACGTCGGCACGCTCGGTGTCAGTGCCGGATACCTGCACGCCTGCCTCAAGGCCGGTCTCGCCCCCGAGGCCGGGGCACTGCGGACGGTGCAGGTGACCGGATCACCGCTGTCCACCGACGGTTTCCGCTGGGTCCACGACCGGCTCGGCGACGTGTGGCTGACCTCCATGAGCGGCGGCACCGACGTGTGCTCGATCTTCGTAGGCGGAGCCCCCACCCTGCCCGTCCGCGTGGGGCGCATCCAGGCACCCGCCCTGGGCGTATGTGTCGAAGCCTGGGACGAGGACGGCAAGCCCGTGATCGGCGAGCGGGGCGAGCTGGTGGTCACGCGGCCAATGCCCTCGATGCCGCTCCGCTTCTGGCACGACCCCGACGGCCGGCGCTATCGGGACAGCTATTTCTCCGTGTACGCCGGAGCCTGGCGGCACGGGGACTTCATCGAGTTCGAGTCCGACGGCAGCAGTGTGATCCACGGCCGCTCGGACTCCACCCTGAACCGGCAGGGCGTGCGCATGGGGCCGGCGGACATCTACCGGGTCGTCGAGGCGCTGCCCGAGGTGCGCGAAGCCCTCGTCGTGGGCGCCGAACTGGGCGAGGACGCCTACTACATGCCGCTGTTCGTCGCCCTCCAGGACGACGCCGACCCCGAAGAGGTGACGCGGCGCATCAACCAGGTGCTCCGGGAGGAGCTGTCACCGCGGCACGTGCCCGACGAGGTCGTGCCCATGCGCGGGATCCCGCACACCCGCACGGGAAAGAAGATAGAGGTGCCGGTCAAGCGCCTGCTGCAGGGAGCATCCCTGAGCGACGTCGTGGACCTGGGCGCGGTGGACGACAGCGCGCTGCTCCAGGAATACGCGGAGTTCGCCCACACCCGCCGGAAAGCATGAGGAAACCATGAGCCAGACCCCCTTCTCACTGGGAACGTTCGCCGACGGACAGTCCGGTCCGTTCCCCGGCATCGTCGTGCACGACCGGGTGTACGACACCCGGACCGTCCTGCCCGAAGCCACGACCACGTCGGACCTGCTGGCCGACTGGGACACCTCCCTGGAGGTGCTCCAGTCCCTCGCCGACGCACCCGAGGGCGACGGGCGGCCGGCCGGTGAGCTCACGGTGCTCGCCCCGGTCCAGCCGCCGGGCCAGATCTTCGGCGCCGGGGCCAACTACCGCGAGCACGTCATCCAGATCACCGTGGCGCACCGCCTGGGGAAGGAGGACGCCACCGAGGAGGAACTGCGCGACCAGGCCGCCCGTGAGATGGACGAACGTGCCGCGCACGGTGAACCGTACGTGTGGGTGGGCGTCCCGTCCGCGATCAGCGGCCCGTACGACGACGTCGTCCTGCCCTCCATCGGTGAGAACCACGACTGGGAACTCGAACTGGGCGTGGTCATCGGGCGCGAGGCGCGCGAGGTGAGCCGTGACGAGGCACTGGACCATGTCGCCGGGTACACCGTCTGCAACGACCTGACGACGCGCAGCCTGGTGCCGCGGCCGGACATCCCGATGATGGGGACCGACTGGATGCGGGCGAAGAACCAGCCCACGTTCTACCCCACGGGCCCCTACCTCGTGCCGGCGCGCTTCGTGCCCGACCCGCAGGACCTGGACATCACACTCCGGCTCAACGGCAAGGTCATGCAGAAGGGCAACACCAACGACATGATCTTCGGGGTGGCCGCCCTGATCTCGTACATCTCGCACCGGGTGGTGCTGCGGCCGGGCGACATGATCATCACTGGCTCCCCGCAGGGCAACGGCTCGCACTACGGCCGGTTCCTGCGCGCGGGCGATGTGATGGAGAGCGAGATCACCGGACTCGGTACGCAGCGCAACCTCGTTAGGTAGCCGCCGTCACGTCTGAACCTTCCCCTTGATGTTGGACACCTGGAGACTGGGACCTGAGGTTCCAGAGGAAGTAGTGCCAGGTGGGAAGTAAGAGCAACCGCAGCAGGC